>VGRY01000011.1 GCA_016875195.1 Deltaproteobacteria bacterium | reverse complement strand
CAAAACTTTTAACTACTCTTGTTCGCTTGAAAGAAACTCACGGAAAGCAACTGAAAAAAACATCAAATCGGTTGCTCGATCAGCTCAAATTACCCCTGTTTTCGTGAAAACCCCGATCACCCTCTAATATCTCATGCTTGAATAATCGACCCGGATGAGCTAATATTTTTTGTAAAAGGAGACACTTTAATGAAAAAAGAGACAGCGATTCTTTACATAGTTATCGCCCTGTTAGTGGGATTCGTTGCCGGCGCAATCGTCGGAATTCTATGGACAACAAAAGATACGACTAAGACAGCCACGGTTCAAAAGCCACAGATGGCCCTCCCGCAAGCCCCTCCTCCTGGCCCTGATCCAGCAGAGCTCAACCTGAAGATTCAGAGCCTTAAGGATATTATCAAAAAGGACTCGAAAAACCTGCCGGCTCTGGTGGAACTCGGGAACCTTTACTTTGATACTGGACAGCCCAAGGAGGCTATTGACGCTTACAGCCAGTACCTCGCCGTCAAACCCGACAATCCGGATGTGAGAACGGATATGGGAATCATGTACCGAGCGCTTGGGGATTTTGACCGGGCGATTGAAGAGTTTAAAAAGGCTGCTCAGAGCGATCCCAAGCATATCAACAGCCGTTATAATATCGGGATCGTCCTGCTCCATGACAAACAGGATGTAAAGGGCGCGATCAAGGCTTGGGAAGAGTATTTAAAAGTGGATCCAAATAGCGAAAGGGCGAATCGCTTAAAAGCTCAAATGGAAAAAATGAAACAGATGGCTGATAAAATGCCACCTCCTAAGCCTCCGGCTACCAAATAGGTTCAGGATTGATGAAAGAAGAAAAAGAAGAACTGGAAGAAGCCAAAGAATTATTCAAAGAAGGGTTGAAGAAAATTTTTAAAGCAACCCAAAAGGTTTCCGAGAAAGTCGTCGAAGGTTTTCGCGAAGGCTACGCCGAAGACATCACTAAAAAAGAAAAATAAAAATTCCAATCACCAAATTCCAAACTCCAAATAAATTCCAATAACCCAATGTCCGAATGACCCAATCCCCCTCACCCCCCGGGGAGAGGGGGAAATTTCGGTCATTGAGTTTTGGTTATTATTTGATTATTGGTGCTTGGGATTTGGTGCTTATCATTTCATCACTCCTACCTGAACATTCCTGAATCGCGCAGGCGCGGCACCATGTCCCACATGGGCCACCTGGCCTGGCTCTCCCTTTCCACAGTTTGGCGTTCCCCACATCTGCCAGTGGTTTTGGTCGGCAATGGCATCGCATGAATTCCAGAATTGAGGGGTAATTCCCGTATAGGTGGGGTTCTTAATCATCTCCCCGATTCTTCCTTTTTTGATCTCCCATCCCACCTCAGTGCCAAACTGGAAATTGATCCTCTTATCATCGATCGACCAGCTCCGATTCGTACTTAAAAAAATCCCTTCTTCGGTATCGGAGATCATATCGTCGAGGGTCCATTCCCCAGGCTCCAAATTGATGTTCGTCATCCGGATCAGGGGAATCCGATTCCAACCATCCGCTCGCATCGTCCCATTGCTCTCTTTGCCGAGAACATGGGCCGTCTCTCTCGATGTGAGAAGATTGACTAAGACCCCCTTCAAGAGGATGGGAACCCTCCGGGCCTGGATCCCTTCATCATCATATCCGAAAGTCCCCAATCCTCCCGGATGAGTCGCATCAGCTACGACATTAACGATCTCCGCCCCATACTTAAAAGAACCCACCATCTCTGGTCTGACAAAGCTGGTCCCCGCATAACTCGCCTCTGTCCCGAGCACCCGATCGAGCTCGATTGGATGGCCAATCGATTCATGAACCTGAAGGGCTAACTGGGAACCATCAAGGATGAGGGTTGTCTTTTTTGATGGGCAGGGTTTGGCGGAAAGAAGCCGAACAGACTCTTCTGCAATTCTTTCAGCGTGACTCTGAAGCGACACCGTTTCAACCCATTCATATCCCCTGGTTGCAAAATTTCCCCTGAACGAGTTGGGATAGGACCGTACCTGAACTTCTCCTCCATCAATGGCTGTCGCGGTAATGCCCGCCCCGCATTCCACAATCTCCTGTTCGATATAGGACCCTTCTGTGGAAGCAAAGATTTTTTCTGTTTTATAGGATCCCATAAAGGCTTCTGAAATTTTCACATTTTTATTTCTCCGGATCATCTCGTCAGAGGTCAGGAGAAGATTCAGTTTTTTTTCAGAGGAGACTTCTAAGGGATCGATAGAAAAAGGAGTCCTGTATTGATCTACCTTTTGGGGGGCAGGGGAAAAAACGATCTTACCTCCTCTGGCTTTATAACTTGCTCTGGCAATTTTCAATGCCTTTGAAAAAACAGCTTCCATCTCCGTTTTTGTCGTTCTGGAGCTGGAGGCAAATCCCCAGGCTCCATTAAGGAGAATCCTGATCCCGAATCCGGAATCCTCATCATAGGTGAAGGCCTCTACATTTCCGTTCTTCACCCCGATCTCCTCGGTCCGGCGATGAACAACCCGAATGTCCGCATAATCCACCTTCTTGAGTTTAGCCAGATCAAGGATGTTTTGAATCAGCTCTTTCATCCGTGCTCCCCTTCTATCTCGAAGATGTTTTGGGGTTCAAGGGTTCAAGGGTTCAAGGGTTCGAGGATTCAAGAAAATATCGGAAAAATCTTATTAAGTTATGTTCACTTGAACCCTGGAACCCTTGGCCCCATGAACCCTAGTTTTCTATAGTGCTGATACTCCTGAAAAGTTAAACCCATCCACCTTGATCGCAGGCGCAACCACCCCTGTGATGAAACGTCTCGAGTAGACGGTCCCCTCGGAGCAGATTCTCCGTTCTTTTGAAACAGCGCTGACCCGGGAGAGAGCCCTGAGGACCGATTCCGTAAACCTCAGATTCTTGATCGGCATCTTAATTTCGCCCTCTTCAATCAAAAAAGTCCCATCACGGGTCATACCAGTCAACACTGCTTTCATCGGTTCAACCACATTGGTGTAATGAAAACGGGTCACATAGATCCCCTTTCGGACCGACTTGACCATCTCCTCTAAAGAGGACTCTCCTCCTTTCATAAAAAGATTGACAGGAATAGGACCCTCCGTATTGGGAGGGATGAGTCCATGGCCCGTCGAATCCTTACCCTCACGATTTCCGGTGAAGGAATCATGGGTCACCTCTTTTGCCGCTCCCTCCTCAAAGAAGACCACTTTTCGTTTTGGGACTCCTTCAAAATCGAAAGGGATCTGGAGTCCTGCGGGATCAAGACCATCATCATAGACGGTCACTCGTGAATCCACTATCCTCTGACCAAATTGATTGCATAAGAAACTTCTTCCCTCCTGAACAGCCAGGGCATGAAACCCCAGGAAGCCCAAAAATGAGAGGAGTTCACTCACGGCGTAAGGTTCCAGGATCACCTCATATTCTCCGGGTTCAACCTGAGCCGGCAATCCTCTTGACGCCTTTTCAATGGCCTCTCTTGCAAGAGAAGCAATATCCAGTTGCCCCGGATCTCTCGACACAAAGCCAGCATAACCTGAACTTCCCTCGTTCTGAATAATCAGATGAAAGACGAGATCCGAATACCTCTGGTAGGCTTCTACTCCGAGAGAATTGGCCACCGCCATCTCCACTTCTCCATTCGAAAAGGAACCCGAAGCCTCCAAGCCCTTTCTCTTTACCATTTTGAAAAGATCATTGATCACCTTCACCTTACGGTCCGGTGTGAGAGACTTGATATTCTCGTGGAAGGTGTCTATACCCGGAATGAATTTGGGTGTGGGTAGGGAAACAAAATCCTCGTGGGGGTGCTGAACCTTTGCGAGGGAGATCGCTCTTTGAATTAAACTCCGGATGGAGGAACGGTCGAGAAGATTGGTTGCCAATACAGCGATTCTCTTGCCTTTGATAACCCTCAGGATCAATGTCCGGTTTTTTTCTGCTACATGTTGATGAACTGAAGATTTGGCAAAACGGGTGAGAGAAGAATCCTCGGTCAGGAGAAGGGCTTCGGTCTGATCTGCTGGTGACTCTCCAACTACACTTTTTAACAAGCGGAGGCAAGCTTCTCTACCGGTCATTTTAATCCTTTTTGTATCTCTGTCCCCCTCACCCCAAGCCTCTCCCGCCAGGGGAGAGGGTATAATCTTGGACCACTCCCATTAAGTTGCAGAGGGAAAGTTTAAATTCCCTCCCCCTCGATGGGGGAGGATAAGGGTGGGGGTAATTTTAGCCTGCTCTTTTCTCGATAATCCTCCACCGCAGCTTGGATCGCCATCTCGGCGAGAATGGAACAGTGGACTTTTGAGGGTGGAAGTCCTCCCAGAGCATTGATGATGTCCTCATCCGAAATCTGGAGAGCCTCTTCCATTGTCTTTCCCTTAATCATCTCTGTCGTAAGACTGGATGAAGCAATGGCCGCACTGCATCCGAAAGTGAGAAATGTAGCATCGACGATCCGGTCCGACTCAACCCTGATGAAGAGTCGCATCGTATCTCCGCAGACAGGATTCTGGGCTTCTCCCATCCCATCCGGATTTTCCATCTCGCCCATGTTCCGTGGGTGTTTGAAATGATCCATGACGATGGGATTGTAGGGGCCGGTTGATTCTTTCATTTCACAAGTTCCTAAAGTGAAATGGCAAATTACACTAATGATGACGAATTCCACGAATAAACCATATTCGTGTCATTCGCTGTTATTCGTGCCATTCGTTTTCTTAACAAATTCCTTCCCAAATTGAATGGCGTTCTTTATCTCTTCCGGATCAGGAATAAATTGTGCAGACAACTCCTTCTCCCAGACCTCGAACTTCTCCTGTTCGAGAATCTTTCGCATCTCCTTCACCGCACCGCCTCCCCATCCATACGATCCAAAGAGGCCAAAGCATTTTCCCTTCGGTCTCAACCCCTTCATATAGGTTAGGAAATCGCCCATTGTAGGAAACATTCCGTTATTTAGGGTGGGTGAACCCAAAAGAACTCCTTTGGCTTCTAACATCTCTTCAATGATATCACTCCGGTGGTTTGACCGGAGGTGAAGCAGCTTTGCCTCAACTCCTTCCTCAATCAACCCTTTCAGTATCGCTCTTGCTAATGCTTCGGTACTTCCCCACATCGTATCATAGACGACAAGGATTTTATTCGCTGTTTTTCCCTGGCTCCAATCGACATAGGCCTGAATGATTTTCCCGGGATCTTTCCTCCAGATAAGTCCATGGCTGGGGCCAATCATATCGATGGGAATTCCCATCTTTACAACCTCATCGATCTTCTTGACGATCAGGGGTGCCAGGTGCCAAAGGATGTTTGCAAAGTATTTTGCAGCATGCCTCATGACTTCTTCATCCGCCTCATCTTCGAAGCGATAGGACGAGGCAAAATGCTGGCCAAAGGCGTCATTGGGAAGCAGGACCCGGTCTTCCGGAATGTAGGTGAACATGTTGTCCGGCCAGTGAAGCATCGGAGCCTCAATAAAAGAGAGGGTTCTGCGGCCAATAGGAAAGGTTTCGCCTGACTTCACCACCTTAAAATTCATGGGTCGCTTATAATGTTTCTCCAACCCCTTCTTTCCTCTCTCTGATGTGATCACCACCGGATTTCCAATTCGTTCTACAAGTTGAGGCAGCGAACTGGAATGATCCATCTCCACATGATTGGAGATGATAATGTCAATCTTTGAAGGATCGATGATTTCCGAAATTCTTCCTAACATCTCCAGATAGAAGGACGACTTGACGGTATCTACAAGGACGTTCTTTTCATCCAGAATCAAATAGGCATTATAAGTTGTCCCTGTTGGGGTGGAATATCCATGAAAATCTCTAACATTCCAATCAATGGCCCCTACCCAGTAAACCCCTTTTTTCAGCTCAACGGTTTCCATTCTTCCCCCCATTCTGACATGATCCATGACCGTGTTTTATAGTTTTTGATTTATTGACATCTTAACCATAAAAAAAGTTTTTCAAAAAATCAATTTATTTAGTAAAAAAAATCCCATCAACCCTTACGATTGATGGGAGGGAGGAAAAGGATCTATTCAGTATTCGTGGACGACCGGTAAATCTTCCGCCTCACTTCTTAATCTCGACGGGCTTGCACAGCTCCTCTTGAGCGACTGCCACTCGGCCACAGGCATCACAGACATAATTCAACTTTGCAACCTTGGGCTTGCAGACATGTCTGGGATTGGTCGCTGTAATACCACAGAACTCACAGGTATAGGCTTTTTTAACCTCCTGAGGGCTACAGAGATGTCCCTTTTCCGTTGTCACCATGCCACAGGATTTGCATTTATATACTGTTGTCTCAGTTTTGGCTGTCATCTTAGGTTCTCCTTTCTTTTCTTATTTTTTCGGAAAGACCTCAAATGAATCTAAAATCTTCTTCATATCTTCCCGGTCTTTGCTTCCCTCTTTTTCTACAACCATATAAAGGATAAAAAGTTGATAGGGTTCTGCAAATCCATAGATCCAGCCCTGTTCCCTCTTTACTCCCTTGATGGTATAGGTTCCATACTTCTTCGCCGCAAACTGAACACCCTTGAACGTGATCGGCTCTGTTGGGCCAACCATCACCTCAATCCCTTTGCCATGCTCCTCTTCAAGTTCCTGTTTAAATCCTCCTGTTGCTGCAGTGACAAGGCCTTCCATCTTTTCTTGACTGAATTTGGCTTTTCGACTGGCTGGAGTGAAATCAATCTGGATTGATGATTGGGTTGCAGGATTAAAAACATACAATTCCGTCACTTCCTTGTCAGAGGGTCCTGGTTCATCATAGCCTAACCCTTTTAAAAACTCCGGAAACTCCGTAGCCATCTTCCAATGAGGGGGAGTGGTAACTTTGAATGGATAACGGATTCCTGTGAATTGATTTCCCTCCACCGTTCCCACAGGAACATTAAGGTCATCGTGGATTACAACACTAGCACATCCCGAAAGCAGAAAAATGAATAAAAAAACAACCAGTAGTCTTATTTTCATGGCTTGATTAACCTCCTTCTTTAAGTGAATTAGCAATATTCATACCACAGGTCTTATTACATATATTGATTAGTTAACTATTTGAAAAAAAATAAGATTTTAAATTTTTTAAATAAACAAACATTGATTAAAAAATGAAATAACGATTTTATCTGTTTAAAAATTGACGAATTAAAGTGTAACGAGCAATAAATTTATTAATTATAAATAGTTATGAACTGTCTACTTTTAGACCCATATGTATAAAATATAACCGATGATCAAAATATTTTACATTATTTGACTCTTAAAAATTCAAATGATAATGTGAGTTCATAAAGGAGACGAAATGAGATCGGATAAAAAACGATGGGATGCCAGGTTCAAAGGAAAAGGATTTGCTTTAGGGAAGGACCCAAACCCTTTTCTGAAAAAACATATCCGGCTTCTCCCTAAAGGGAAAGCCCTTGATCTTGCGGCTGGCGAAGGAAGAAATGCGATTTTTCTGGCTCAACGCGGGTTCGATGTGGGTGCCGTGGATATATCTGAGAAGGGCCTGAGGAAGGCAAAGGAATTGGCCAACGAAACGGGAGTAAAAATCCACACCTTTCTTGCTGATCTCGACACTTATAACATTGAAAAAGAGAGATATGATCTCGTTGCCAACTTCTATTTTCTCAAACGAAGTCTTATCCCAAAGATCAAAAGGGGAATTAAAAAAGGAGGCCGGATTATCTTCGAGACTTACATCCTCGAACATAGGAACATCAGCAGTGAAGGCCCAAAAGATCGAAAATATTTCTTAAAACCAAACGAATTACTCCGGCTTTTTAAAGATTTCCGCATTCTCTTCTACCGTGAAGGAATTGTTAAAGAGGGGGGAAGGAGAAAGGCAGTGGCCAGCCTGATCGCCCAAAAGGAGTGACGGATTTAACTCTTTCGGGAGGTCTTCGCCTGGAAAAGGGTAATCTGTTGTTCCAGTTTCTTTCCGCCACACTTTGGGCATTTGGCTTTGCCGGCGTCATGGTCTTTGATGCTGAGAATGAGAGAAAATTTCTTTTTGCATTTTGGACAATGATAATCATAAGTAGGCATTGGTTGTTCCTCCCTGGTTCATCAAGTTTATTGAGTGTCTACCATACCCCTCGATTCGATAATATAAAAATCCAGCCCTATTCTGTCAAGGGTCAACTTTGAGAAAGCTCAAAATCTATTTCTCGCTCTCTTGATTACACAGATTTTTAAAGAAGATTACAGAGATTTTAGAAATCTCAATTTTTCTTCAACCTCCAGAGGATCAGGGGACCTGTCAACCCGCCCAACCCCAGGATCATAAACGCCCAGCCCCAGTTGAAAACATATCCGAATTGGTCCAAGGCTCCGGCTGGATTGGTGAGATCCAGAATACATCCGAAGGCAATGGGTGAAAGTGAGGCTGATCCCCATCCGAGGAGCGATTGAAGAGCCAAGGTTCTCCCTAATCCACTCGGATGGGCTAACTCCGTCACTCCTGTTGAAATTACGGAGGAATCACCTATCACCAGAAACCCATAGAGGAGGGAAAGCAGCAGAATCAGGGCAATGGGAAATCCTCTTGTCCATCCGATGAGCAGGGAGAGAAGGCCACTTCCAAGCATCATGACGACGATGGTATTCGTTCTTCCAAACCGGTCAGAGAGCGCACCTCCGAATGTATTGGAGAGCGCTCCTGCTAATGTCATCGCTCCAGCGATGGCCGCACTGAGGCTCACTGCCTTTCCCATGTCATACTGAGCTGTCAGGAAACAGGCTGTGAGAAAAGCCACGATCCACCCTCTCATCCCGAACAACTCCCACATATGGGCTGCATAACCTCCGATCATCATTAGGGCAGGCCGGTTTCGCAAAACCTCTGAAACAGGAACTCTTCCTACATCCTCCTTTTTCCTCGTCGTCACCACATCCCCCAACTTGAAGAATGCGATGATCCCTCCGGCAACCGGTCCCAGGGAGGTGATGAAGAAAGCCCATCTCCACCCCAAAAGAGAGTGGAGAATTCCGGTGATAAAGAGAGAGAGCGCCGCACCGAGAGTGAAGGCCCCCACATAAATCCCTACTGCCTTTCCCCTCTCCCTCGTTGGAAACCTCTCGGAAACCATTCTCAATCCGGGCATATACGTTCCTGCAAAACCGATTCCCATCAACGTCCTCAGTATCATTGCCGAATAGAACCCCTCAGCCCACCAGGAAAACAAAATTCCGGCTAACCCTGCCCATAACGAGGTGACAAGGTAGATATATTTCGTGTTGATATAATCGGTGAGAGAGGTCAGAAGGACGACGGCAAGGATATAACCGATCTGATAGGAAGAGAAGATCCAGCCCGCTTCGCTATTACTAAGAGACCACTCCTTCTGAAGGATGGGAAGGATGGCGGAGTAGTTGTTGAAAACGAGCATCGTGCCGATCTCAGCGAGAGAGAGCCAGATCAGCCATCGGAACCGATCATCGACTTTCATTTCCGACCTTTTTCTTCAACAACCTCTTCTTCCTCTCCAGGAGAAGTTCAACGTCTCTTTCCCGATGAAATGAAATCAGGGTGAGCGCCTGATCCACATACTCAATCGCTTTTTCAAACTCCTTGAGCCGGTGTTCGTAATACTTTGCCGCTTCGATGTAAGGGTATGCGTCTTTCCGGTAGGGCCACTCCATCATCTCGTGCCAGAGAGAGTGGGCCTTCTCGCCTTGCCCCGTCTTTTTAAAAGCCATGGAGAGCCACTTCATCACCTCCCAGGCGAGCTCATCATCGCAACGTTTCAGGGCAATCTCAAAACAGGGGATGGCCTTCTCACGATCGCCATGGTCCCAGAAAAGTCTTCCAAGAGAAAAATGTTCCACCCCTTTTCTGGGCCGTGCGGCTTGAGGATCATGATAGACGAGGTGAATCCGTCCGGCTAAGGCCACCATAGTGAGGATATCCATCCGGTTATGATAGAAGACGCGGTGGATCTTTCTTGCATCCCCGGTCTGAATATAGTCGAAATAGAGGGAAGGGATCCACTCCGACGGGATATCCTCTTCTCGCTCCATTCCCAGGAGTCTTGATTCCAGCGTGACCAACCGGCAGTTCTCATAAGCCCCTTTCCAGATTTTCCTGGATGGGAAGAGTAGGTCGAAGTTGGGCATCTCCCTGATCTGCGAACGCTTCCTGGAGAGGATCATCCGAGTCTCGAGGAGTGGGATATCATAATGCCTGCCATTGAAGGTGACCAGAAATTGATAGGAATTGAGAATGTCCTGAAGGATCGAGAGCGAAGCCTTCTCCTCGGAATAGTCCCTCATGAAGAGTTGCTGGACGACAAATCCATCCCCCTGGAAAAATCCCAGCCCCACCATAAAGGCCAATGTGCCTGTTCCGCCTGAAAGGCCAGTTGTCTCCGTGTCGAGAAAGAGAGCCTTTTTGAAATCGATCTCCTTTAACCGTTCGTCTCCCGAGAGGAGATGCGCAGGATAAGTAGGGATGTTGTGGATCTCGGAAAGGGTCATCTCCCCGTATCGAAAATCAGGAGGGAAATATTCCTCGGCCCGGAAGGTTTCCCCCTCGGAGGCGGAGACAATCTTCCCATTGACCAGTTTTTCGATGGGATAGAGTTCTCTCTTCCGAAAAACCTTCTCCGGCCGGAGAAGACGATCAAGACGCTCCTTCAGATCCCCTGTCTCCTCTTCAATGGAGGCAACAGGAACTTTGGATATGGAGGAAAGCTGTCGAAGACGTTCTTTAAGATCCATCGTGAAAGGCTCAAATTCGAAATCCGAATATCGAAACTCGAAACAAATCCGAATTTTCAAAATCCAAATTCTCTTCACTCCTTTGTTTAGAACATTTGATATTTGGTCATTCGGTATTGTTTCGAATTTCGGATTTCGTGCTTCGGATTTCCTCTTAAATATTATTTTAAAATTTCTCTTAACAAGGAGAGGGCTACTTCTTTCGATTTCTCGCCTACCTCTTTTACCGGTCCCACACAGGAGGGGCATCCATATCGGCACTCACATTTAGAGATCAGCTTTATCGTCTTCTCAAGAAGACTCATCGTGTCGTCATAGAGCTGGTGACTAAGCCCGATGCCTCCCGGATAATTATCATACATGAAGAGTGTAGGTTCAAAGAGATCGATTGTCTCGCTCGCCATCTCTTCTGGAGTGCTGAAAGAGGAGTAAATTCCCTTGGAGTCTCTTGAAAGCCTGATGAACCATTTAGCACCCCGGTCTCCCACACAGCGGTTCAGATCATGAGGATCGCACATCAGATGAAGGGCTGCCATTGAATGGAGGGCATAACCCAGCCCCAGGATGCCTTCGATCAATTCCAGCCGGGGATAAGAAAGCCGTGCCAGTAGGTCCCTCTTAAACGTGATCCAGTATGAGGTGGTGTGAAACTGGAGATCCGGAAGCTCGATCTTTCCGTATCCCAAATTTTCAAGGGTGTAGAATTTGATCTTCTTATACCCGACGATCCGTGTGACAACCCTTACCTCGCCATGCTCATAGACAATGCCTTCTCCCTGCTTTCTTTCAAAGCCTTCCAAGATGGAGACATCGGTATAATCGATGGCATCGGTATAATAATCTCCGGCCGTCTTTGTAACATAGGCCCTTCGATTCTGGTAATCGAGTCTCTCAACCGAGTAAAGCTCCGACTGGCAGAGATAGACCGCTCCCTCATAAAGCGTGGTATGGGCAGCGGTGAAGTCCACCTCTGCAATCACTTCCTCTTTTTTCTTCGTCGAATCCACCACGACAAAGTTTTCTTCGGAGGTCGAACGGAGACTCACCTTCTCCGCAGGATAGGCATCTTTAGTCCAGTACCAGTGTTGGTCAACATAATGAAGGGTTCCCTTCTCTTCAAGGTATCGCAGAATCTCTTTGAGGTCTTCCCTGCCAAAATGATCTCCGTCATGGAAGGGAAGTTCGAAAGCAGCGCACTGAATATGGTTGAGAAGGATGAGAAGATTGTCCGGGTTGATCAAACCAAACTCAGGCGACCTTCCGAAGAAGTAGTCCGGATTTTCGACGATGAACTGATCCAGAGGCTGGCTCCGTGCGATGAGAATGGCCAGCGACTTCTCCGTTCGTCTCCCTACCCTTCCCGCCTGCTGGTAGGTGCTCGCGATGGTTCCGGGGTAACCTGCGATGATGCAGACATCGAGGTCTCCGATATCGATTCCGAGTTCAAGGGCATTGGTCGATACAACAGCCCTGACCTCTTTCTCCCTCAGCCCTTTCTCGATCTCCCTGCGGACTTCCGGGAGATAACCTCCGCGATATCCCCTGACCTTTCCCTTGTCTTCGAGCCTCTTTTCAAATCGATCCTTTAAATATTTGGTCAGCACTTCCACGTTGAGACGACTCGTGGCAAAGAGGATGGTCTGGATTCCCTCTTTCAGAAAAGGAGAGACCAGCCGCCTTGCCGCATGAACATGGTTTCCCCGAATGCCAAGCTCTTTGTTCACAACAGGTGGGTTGTAGAAGAGAAAGATTTTCTCCGAAGAGGGTGCCCCGTTCTGATCAACCAGTTGGACTTCTTTTTCCAAAAGCCTTTCCGCCAAATCCTTTGGATTAGCAATCGTCGCAGAACAGCAGATGAACTGGGGGGCCGATCCATAAAACTCGCAGATCCGTTTTAGCCGTCTGATGACATTGGTCATATGCGATCCGAAAATGCCCCGATAGGTATGGAGTTCGTCGATCACCACATACCTCAAGCTCTGAAAGAAGGTGACCCACTTCGTATGGTGGGGAAGGATTCCCGTATGGAGCATATCAGGATTGGTAATGACCACATCTCCCTGGGTTCGGATCGCCTGCCGCGCATCCTGTGGCGTATCACCGTCGTAGGTAAAGGTCCGGATCGGCTTTTCCAACTTCTTCGCCATCTCCAGTAGTTCAACCATCTGGTCCTGAGAGAGGGCTTTGGTAGGAAAAAGATAGAATGCTTTGGAGGATGGGTCGGACAGTTTTTTGTTCAAAACAGGGAGATTGTAGCAGAGGGTCTTCCCGGATGCAGTGGGCGTCACCACCACAATATCCCGCCCCTTCTCGACATGTTCAATGGCTTCAGCCTGATGAGAGTATAGAGATTCAATTCCCTCGGATTTCAATGCCTCTTTCAGAAAGGGATGGAGAAAGTCCGGGAAGGATCGGTAACGCCCCTCTCTTTTCTTAAAAACACGCATATCGGTGATGCAGGGCGAAATCGTCTTTGAACGCTTCCAGGATTGGATAATCTCTTCAATGGACATAAATCCTTTGGTTTATAAATAACGTGTGCATTAAAAGGTGTCATTCCGGCGAAAGCCGGAATCCAGTCTTTTCAGAAACCTCTGGATGCCCCCGTATCAAGCACGGGGCAAGCTCCTCAAGTCCGGCATGACGTAATTATTCCATTAATAAACAGGCTCTATTTTAACTCCGAACTCCGAACTTCTATATCTCTCCTTTCTCATAAGCTCTCACAAACGCCTCCACGACATTCTGATCTAACTGTGTACCCGAACACTTTCGCAATTCATCAATCGCAACCTCTTTGCTTAATCCTGTTCGATAGGGCCGGTCTGTGGTCATAGCATCGAAGGTGTCAGCAACCGCCACAATCTTTGCGATGATCGGGATTCTCTCTCCTTTCAGGCCTTCCGGATAACCCGTTCCATCGATCTGCTCATGATGGTATTTGATCCCGGGAATGATATTCTTCAACTGTTTGATATGATCAATGATCTCGGCCCCCATGGTGGCATGACGTTTGATCGTATTAAACTCTTCGGGGTTCAATCGTTCCGGCTTCCTGAGGATCCGGTCATCGATTCCGATCTTGCCAATATCGTGAAGCACGGCAGATATCTTCAACCATTTCATCTCAGCGGGTTTTAATGGAAGGTATTTTGCCATCGCAAGGCTATAGGTCGTCACCCTCTGGGTGTGCCCCCCAGTATAAGGGTCCCGTTTCTCAATGGCATCGGCAAGAGATTCAGCCGTTTGAAAGAACATCTCTTCAAGCTCTTGATAGACACGTGCACTGTCCAGCGCGATGGCCACCTGGTCCGCCAAAGAGGTGAAGAGAGAAAGATCCTCCTCATTAAAATCTTCCCCTCCATTTTTATTGATTGCCTCCAGAACCCCGACTGTTTTCTCCTTGACTATGACCGGAACACAGATGATGTTCCTCGTCTTAAACTCTGTCTTCTCATCCACCCCTCTATAAAAACGGGGGTCCTTCTCTGGCGCATTGATGATCAATGCCTCCCCGTTCTTGGCTACTGTTCCCGCAATCCCTTCTCCAATATTCAGGATGATCTTCTTGATGGCCTCTTCCCGATCTCCCAGAGCCACCTCAAAGTAGAGTTGGTTCTTCTCTTCGTCAATCAGGAGGAGAGAGCCCACTTCTGCCTTCATCAACTGGATGGCGGCCTCCATTGCCCTTCTCCGAACTTCTTGGTGATCCAGGGTGGAATTGAGGATTTGACCCAAACGTGAGAGGAGTGAAAGTCTTTCGGCGTTTTCTTCAATCCGTTTTAGTTTATTCACCCACTCGTTCAGGTTTCCATTTTTATTCGGTTGTTTCTTGTTTGCCATCTATCGTTCCATCCCATCCTTGCTGAACCAACTTCTTATCCTATTCCTCCACTTCTCTATGTGCTCATGGTAGTGGGGATGGCGTTCTTCGAGATGCTTTAAAAACCGCTTGATCATTTCACTTCGCGAGGAGAGGATAGCAAGGCCAATCATAATAAAGAGGATGCCCTGAAGAACGGGGAGAAAGAGGCCCAAGACGCCTAATACGAGGAAGACCCATCCGATGATAACAATCCCAATCTGCTTGAATTTTTCCATTTGCCCAACCTGTCCGAAAGTCTTACACTAATAGATAAATAAAATCAAGGCGCTTGAATATTTCCCCCCTATTTTTCGTCTAAAGAGGTACAGGGCAGTGAACGATAAGGAAACGGAACTGATTTCCCGTTGCCAGCAGGGTGATCAGGACGCTTTGAAAGAGATCTTCAATCAGTATCATAAGAAGGTCTACCGGATTGCCTATGGGGTGGTGAGGCACAGAGAAGACGCCCTCGACGTGGTACAAGAGGTTTTTATCAAGCTTTTCCGTTCAATTAAAAATTTCAAAGGGAAATCAGCCTTTTATACCTATCTTTATCGTTTAGCCATGAATACAGCCATTGACCACTCCCGGAGGGGGAAAAAGGGGACTTTTTTTAGCCTGGATGAGGAAGGAGGGTTCCAGCCATCCGATAGTCCTGATAAAAGGCCCGATCAAATTGTTGCCCGCAAGGAAGTGGAGGAAAAGGTGAGATGGGCGATCGACCAGCTCCCTCAGGATCAAAAGGAGACCTTGATTTACAGGGAGATTGAGGAACTCTCCTACGAGGAAATCGCAGAGGCAACGGGGTGCTCCGTCGGAACGGTGATGTCCCGTCTCCATTACGGGAGAAAGAAGCTCCAGGTCCTGTTAAAGGACATGGTGAACCCCGTTAGAAATTCCAGCGGGATTTAGGTTTAATGCCCCGCCGGAATTATTCCAAAATCTATTCCTGCTCCAGAGCAGCGGAACATTATTTCTAACGGGGTAAAAGGCAGGGAAAGCGGATGAAAAATTCATGTTCGTCGGTTTCACCACTGATAGAGAGGTATTTCGATCGCCAGGCGACGGATGAAGAAAGGGCTCTTGTCGAAAGGCACCTCCCTGTTTGCACAACCTGCAGTGAAAAGCTAATGGCACTCGAAGGGTTGAAAAATGCCCTGAAAGCGCCTGTGGATGAAGCCCTCCAGGAAGAAACCTTTCCGTGGGTGTGGGAAAAGATAGAAAAAAACATCCGCATGGAGAGGAAACCATCCTGGTGGAACTTGCTTCGTTCGTGGCTTGACCTATCTTATTTGCTCAGGAAGAGGGTATGGATTCCTGCCGTGGCGACGGCAATCGTTCTTGCCCTAATCATTTCACCTTTTCTCTTTCAAAAAACCCCTTCCTATTTGGAAGCATCTGTTGTAGAATACGTGGAAAGTGACACCCATAATGTGATGGTATACGACCTGGAAACAGGGCAGGTAACAGTAATATGGCTTTTCGAAGAACCGGAGGAAGAGACATTTTCATCATGAAAAGGACGACCATCCTAACCATCTATTGTTCCATCTTTTTTCTCTTCTTCGCTTCCACAGCTTTCGGCCAGGTTCAGACACGATTCAGGGTGATCCGGGCTTCCAACGTGGGAACAGGGGTCGATCCGTCCTTGGGGGATATCCATGGACAGTTGGGGTCCCTGTTCAGCTTCACCTCCTATCGCCTCTTAAAAGATGAAATCCTTCATCTTTCTCCGAATCGACCGGCTTCCATCTCGGCCTGGGAGGGTAGAATCATCATCGAGACCACCCTGGAGAGAATGCGCAGGAGGGATGTTGCCGATTTAAGAATAAGAGTCGCCCGTGAAAGAATTAATATCCTCAATACCAATGTCAGGCTTTCCCCAGGAAGAACAGTTTTGATCGGAGGTCCGAAAATCCGTGAAGGGGTGATCATCTATGCCATTTCTTCCAATTTTTAATTGGGAGAATCAGCAATTGTCAGCGTAAAAATCATTAACTCATTGATAACAAAGGATATTCCGAATCTGTTAGTTTTCATGGTTCAAGGGAAACCTCCGGGTATGGGATATTTCTTTTCTCGAAAATTAAATATTCCCTGGATCCGATATTCCGATTTGAATAAAATCCCTACTCCAGCCGTCAAATTATCAAAGACCAAAAAACGACCGGAAAGGAGGGGTCTATTATGGCAAAGAAACTCATCTCTATTGCTTTGGTTGTAACCATAATCTCTCTCTTTGTTTTTACCTATGCGGAGGCAGGGTCGAAAGGACGTCACCGTTGGCAAGGAGCTGGCATTGCTCTCGGGGCTCTTGCATTAGGGGGCCTGATTGTCCATCATCTCCATGCGTATCCCCCTCCGCCTCATGTTGTTTACTCTCCGCCGCCGGAACCTTATTATCCTCCGCCTCATGAGTATGTTCCGGGGCATTGGCAAACGGTTCGCGAATGGGTTCCAGGAGAATGGGAGAGGGTTTGGGTGCCTGGCCATTACGATCGGTGGGGAAATTGGGTAGCGGGTCACTATGTAGAACGTCAGACCCCTGGACGATATGTAGAGAGAAGAATCTGGGTTGAAGGCCATTACCGCCGCTATTAACCAACCCAGTGCATCCTTTGGGCGGAGGCATCCCCCGCCCAGAGGTTAATACCAATTATCCATTCATACCTAACATGAAAATTTATATTTTCATCTAATCTTTGTGTTTTCCCTTACCTCTACCTTTGCCTTTACCCCCTTGATGTTCCCATTTTTCATCACCATGCCATTCTTTCCCTCCGTGCTTCTCCCAGTATTTTTCTTTCTCCCAGGCGCTCCAGTGCTTTTTAAGATGCCCATGCGGGATATGCTTATGTCCCGGGGGTACGCGCCGAAAGTTCGGTGGAAGATCTAATAACACTGTGGGTACTTTCTGAGGAGTTATATAAACCCAATGCTCATTGTAGTTTTTGGACTGATACCAGTGACCTTGATGTGGGCGGTACCAGTATCCATGATAAAAAAAGACATCCACTTCAACCTCGGGGGCAAAGTAGACATAGGTCTTTGGTATAACGTACATGGGTGGTGGTGATGGAATCACAAGCGGGGGTGGTGGAGGAATATTGATCCCAACCTTGATATTCACCTCAGCCATTGCTTTGCTGAACTGCCCGATGCTCATCAGCATGAGGGCCAAAATAAAAATTGTGCTCAATACACTTTTTCTCATATAAGATTCTCCTTTAACCTACTAAAATCTCCACGGAAGACTACTTTCAATTCTAAGGACTTTTCGGGAACATATTCAGAAAGGTATTAAAGGGCTCCTCCTTTTTTTTACATTTAAAAAGAGCTTCGATTTCAAGGAGGTCAAATCCAGAATAGGCTTTTGGGTCGAGTGTGATCCCGAAGTGTTTGTTAATTCGATAGACCATATATTCCCGCAAAGCTAAATCGTAGCTGAGGTAAGATGGATCTTGAACTCCCGTATAAGATTTCCCGGCATAATCTAAAGGTGGGGATTTAAGAGAACTATTCCTGGCAAGGACTGATGGACCATTCATACAAAACAGTGTGACCATGATAAGAATTAGAAACAACCATTTAATCGCTTTTACACTCATTTTCTGCTCCCCCTTTCTTCGTTTTTAATATAATCAAGTATAAGCCCTTGTAGGTCTAAAAGCAAATATAATGCCAACCTCCGATCAATTTAACTATTTAATTTCTTTTAAAAATATTAAATTATGGTTTCGTTAGGCATGCTCTGATGATAATTTCTTGGACCAATTTGTACAATTAGTCAACCCATCGCCAATATATAGGGAAGTCTAAAATAAAATGTAAATTGACAAACATGGCATTTCTGATATTGTATTAAAAATTCCGGAGGAGATCCATGGGAGGATACAAAAACCGAATCCTGGAAGTTGATTTATCTGTCTCTCAAATAAACATCACCGATGTGTCTGAGGAAGACAAAAGACGATTTATTGGGGGAAGCGGGGTGGCTGCAAAACTCTTCCTCGACCGGTTCAATCCGAGAGTTGATCCTTTTTCTCCGGACAATCCGCTCATCATCATGAATGGACCTCTCACCGGCACCACCTTGCCGGGCACATCGAGGTTTGCGGTCTGTGGAAAGTCGCCATTGACAGGAATCTGGGGAGAAGGAACCTGCGGCGGGAATTTTGGACCGGAGCTGAAATTCGCCGGTTTGGATGGAATCATCTTCAAGGGTGCGTCACCCTTTCCGGTCTATCTCGTCATTGAAGACGATAAGATTGAGATAAGAGATGCGAAGGACCTGTGGGGAATGGACAATTATGCAGTCACAGATCTCTTGAAGGAAAGGCATGGGAAAGAAAGAAACCCGAAAGTCCTTTCCATCGGCCCTGCTGGTGAAAATCTGGTCAAATTCGCAGCGATCTGTAATGACAAAGGTGATTTCATCGGCAGGACAGGGATGGGAGCCTTGATGGGCTCAAAGAAGTTAAAGGCTGTCGTTGTGAAGGGCACAAATAAAGTGGAGGTTTCTTCTCCGGAGGATTATGCGGCACTGAGAAAAACTTTAATTGCTAAATCTCGTGATGCTGTCGTGGCTCAGTCGTTTCGGTCTATGGGAACAGATGCTGGCATGGACCTGGGAATGATGACAGGTGATGTGCCTATAAAAAACTGGAGCATCGGAGAAGACCTCCATCTCTCTGCAAATCTTGGTGGACCCTCCTTGACCGAAAAGTATCTTACCAGAAATCATGCCTGTTCTTTTTGCCCGGTTGCTTGCAAGCGAATCGTCAAGGTTGATGATGGGCCTTTTAAGACGGAAGAAGGACCAGGACCTGAATATGAGACCTGTGCGAGTTTCGGAACGCTGATCATGAACGATGATCTCGCAGGCGTGATCAAGGCCAATGAATGGTGCAACCGATATGGAATGGATACCATCAGTTGTGGCGCGACCATTGCCTTTGCCATGGAAGCCTATGAGAAAGGGCTGATCACTAAAAGAGATACCGATGGAATTGACCTGACATGGGGGAATATCCAGGGTGCCATTGAACTGATCCACAAGATTGCAAAGAAAGAAGGGATCGGCCTAATTCTATCTGAGGGGACCAGGGAAGCAGCCAAAAGAATGGGCAAAGATGCAGAGGAGCTTAGCGTCGAGGTGAAAGGGCTGGAGGCTCCTATGCACGACCCCAGAGGTTTTCACGGCATGGGCCTTGCTTATATGACATCCATCCGGGGAGCCTGCCATCTCATGCATCTCTGTCTGGGCATTGAACAGGGAATCGCTACATATCCGGAGGCTGGATTTCAGGAAAATTATATAGGTCAGACAAGCGAAGGCAAGGCTGAGATGGTAAAACGTTGCGAAGACTTTGGCATTCCCTGCAACTCTCTCGTGATCTGCGAATTTGTGGCCTGGACTTTCTCGGCGAATGATCTTGCAGAGATGGTAAGGGTAACCACAGGAATCGATTTTTCGTTGCAAGATCTCCTCGCCTGCGGAGAAAGAACATGGCTTTTAAAGAGAGGGCTCGGAAATATGATGGGAGTGACAGGGAAAGATGACAGGCTGCCCAAAAGAATCCTTACTCCGTTGAAAGAGGGCGCTGCAGCCGGTTCAATGCCAGATGTCGAAAAATTGCTCCGAGAATACTATGAGATCAGGGGATTGGACGAAGAGGGCAAACCTAAAAAAGAGATATTGATCAAGGCTGGACTGGAGGATTTAGCAAAGAGGCTGCATGGATAATATGAGGAAATAGAAAAAGGAGGAATCTTATGGCTCTAACATTTCCAAGTGCAGAGTGGGTTGAAGAGTTTAAGAAACAGATTAACTCCAGTGAGGGATACAAGAAAGCAGGTGCAACCTGGACTGCTGGGGTGGTTGCCTTGGTTACATCAGCGAAACCGGAGATTGGCATTCAGGAGGATGTTGGTATATGGCTCGATCTTCATCAGGGAGTTTGTAGAGATGCGAAGATCGTTACCGCCGAAGAAGCCCAGAAGGCCCCTTTTTGTATCACCGGTGATTATGCTCGATGGAAACAGGTCATCAAGAAAGAACTGGAACCGGTGAAAGGAATGATGCAGGGAAAACTGAAGTTGAAAGGGGACCTGCCAACGATCGTCCGTTATGTCAAGGCGTCACAGGAACTTGTTGAATGTACAACCCGAATCGAAACAAAATTCCTCGATGAATAACCAAGCACTGAACAACATTTCTTCTCTTTGAAAGAGAGGAGGATGGCGCTATGTCCTATGATGTCGATCTCAATTTTATTTTCAGGCTTCCCACCAAGATCCTTTTCGGGCCTGGTACGGCTAAAGAGGTGGGAATGGAGGTAGACGAGTTAAAAGGGACGAAAGCTCTGATCGTAACGGACCGGGATCTCGTTAAAACCGACCTCGTCAATTTCGTCCGCAATGCTTTAGGGACCAGATGTGTAGGCATTTTTTCCGACGTCACCCCTGACACCGGAGTCCACATCATTAACGCAGGCTCGGAATATGGAAGATCTCTTGGAGCAGATATCCTGGTTAGCGTCGGAGGAGGAAGTGCCATTGATACAGCAAAGGGGATGGCGATCTGTTTGACCAAAGGAGGAAAGTTGGAGGATCATGCCGGCCTCAATATGCTTGGAAGTCCCCTTATCCCGCATATCGTCATCCCGACAACTGCAGGAACCGGAAGCGAGGTCACCTATGCCGCAGTGATCAAGGATCATGAGCAGAAGCGGAAATTACTATTCGCAGACAATTTTCTCATCCCGAATATCGCCATTCTCGACCCGAGCATGACTACAGGAATGCCCAAAAGTCTCACTGCTGCCACGGGGATGGATGCCCTGTGTCACTGTATCGAGGCCATCCCCTCCATGCAGAGAGAACCGATTACGGATGGACTGGCTTTCCATGGAATAAGGTTGATCAGAGAGTTTCTGCCCAGAGCCGTACAAAACGGAGAAGATATTGTCGCAAGAGGCCAGATGTTGATCGCTGCCACACTTGGAGGAGCGGCTTTTTCGAATGCCCAGTTAGGGCTTGTTCATGCCCTTGCTCATTGTGTCGGGGCGGCATTCGGCGTTCCCCATGGGGTAGCCAACAGCATTCTCCTGCCGCACTGCATCCTGTATAACCTTGACGCCTGCCCTGATCTTTATGCCAGGATCGCCGAAGCTATGGGAAAAGAAGTTAGAGGGATGGACCCGTTGAAAGCCGCAGAGCAGGCTGCCATAGCCATATGGGAGTTTACAAGAGCCCTCGGATTGCCGCAGACGTTAAGGGAAGTGAATGTGGAAGAAGCTGGGCTGGTTCAATGTGCCAATGAGGCCCTGATGGACGGGACCATCGTTTACAATCCGAAGCCGGTCTTCGATCCGGACGAAGTCCTCAAAATATATCAGAACGCATTTTAAAACCATCGCTACCCCACCTAACCTCCTCTTATTTTAAGAGGTGGAATATCCCCCTCTTAGGTTAAGAGGGGGGAGGGGGAGTTACTCCTATAGCAATGCCAATTCTATCATGAAACCGTTAATAACTGTTCTCAAAGAAGCAAACGAAATAGGTCTGGCTACAATGCTCTCCGACCTCATCCGGCAGAATCTGGATCAAAACTCGGAGAAGACAAAACCCTTCAAATCTTTGAAGGCCAAGGTATTGATAGAGGCTCGCGATATTCAAACCTCTGTGGGATTGGAATTCAAACAAGGAGAGCTTACAATCTCAGGAAATACCATGATTCAACCCAACCTGCATATTATTGCCGATTCAACAACTGTACTTGACTTATGCCTCCTCAAGATCAAATTCGGCCTCCCATACTTTTTTGACGCAAATGGTTTTAAGGTTCTCAAGAAGCTCCTCACCCGACAACTCATCATCAGAGGGATGCTCCGCCACTTCTCAACCCTTGTTAAACTAACGGAATTGTTCTCCGTGATATGAGCTCACAACGAATCCTTACAGGATGATGGAGATAAGGAGGACGAAGGGTGTTAGACATAAAACCCATAACCGAGGTAGGGAGCCTGGATGATAAACCAAATCGGGGAAACCCATTCTCATGTTTCGGATGGAAACCCGATGAAGACTATTTCTACCAACAATTTGACATTCCGTCTCAAGATGTGTAGATTCCATTTAAAAGCCTTTAAAGCTATCGAAATGTCTTGAAGTGTTGCTTTTCAAAATATCAGGAATGGGAGGAATATTTAGTGCCTCAAGTGTGACATGTGTGGTAATTTTTACAGCAGTCCACCTCGATCCGTTGGTGATCAATGCGGAGTGAGTCATTGCAACGAAATCTTGGTCTCACGTCCCGGGATATTGATCCGGCGTTGAATGTTTGCCTTGTCATGATTGCGGGAAGGGTCAGGTTTCCGGCATTGACCGGAAGACGTCGACGACATCCCAGGAAACCTTACGGTTGAAGGACAAAGCACCAACACCGCAGTAATGATGAGCAAAGTATATGTATGATGATTGAGAATGAACGAGAGAACCTTTCTCGACATGCGACCCGCTTCCTGGTAAAATGAGATTTCAATAAGACCGTTAAAAAAATGAGTGACCGTTTGGGTTTTAAACCGAATCAATCGATAGTAGCTGCAAATGAGTGAAAAGACTGAACAAAGGAAGATTTTAGAGGAAGCGATTCGTTTTGAAATTGATGGACGAGAATTTTTTCTCAAGGCAGTGGAGAAAGCAAAGACCTATATCGCAAAGGTAATTTTTCAGACGATAGCTGAAGAGGAGTTGGACCATATCAAAAGGGTTAAAAAGATTTATGAGAGTGATGTGGTTTCTGCGAACCCGGAGATTCTATCCGGTATCACGAAGAAGAAGACTCTCCAGAACATCTTCCAAGAAGCAAGAGAACAGATGGGCGAAGGTTTCAGTATCAACCCGGATGAGATGGAATCTATCCGATTAGCCATTCAACTCGAGTTTAAAGGGCATGAGTTCTATAACCGTTTAGCTCAAGAAGCTACCAGCGATTTTGAAAAAATATTCTACCAGCATCTCGCTGAAGAGGAATTGGTCCATTTCTCAACATTGCGACAGATGGAAGAAGCCTTGATGAACTCCACCAGCTTCGGATAAAAAGAATGGAAAGGACCAAAATTTGATACCAACAAGACAACCCTTAGGATTGTCTTGTGAAATCAACACAATATAGTTATGCCCCCCCTCGCAACTCTTTCTTCATGAAAGAAATGGTTGGCAAGATCTAAAAGCAGATGCAGACTCCATGCGGAAAGAAATAGGAACTGAGGATGGGAGAAGGCACATGGATTATATTCACTACAATCCAGCGAAGCATGGTTACGTTCAGAACCCTTGGGATTGGCCGCACAGTTCCTTCCGGCAGGCTGTTGGGGAGGGATGATACTCGCCCGGTTGGGGAGCCGTTACCCCCGGTACCCTTTCTGGAATGGATTTGGAATAAAAAAGGAGAATCCGTTTAAAGAAGGTGGGTCCGCTTCGCTTGACCCACCCTACTTAACTACTTAACTTTTCCATTCAAGACTTCTATCGTTAATCTTCAGTCTCCGAACATAGGTTAAGTCGATTAGTTACATTTAACGAAAATTTCTGGTAAATTCCTTGAGCTTTAGAAAACGGGACGAACAGGGTGGGATACATGAGGGGAAGGATTTCGTCTTTTCCGATAACCAGAAACCCTTTTTCATTCAGGCCTTCGGCAAGTTTTTTAAGGACTTTGGTCTGGGATTCTTTTGAGAAGTAGGTAAAGGCTAAATTACGGCAGAAGACGACATCCATCCCCGAAAAGGGTTCGTCCTCAAGGATATTCTGCTTTCTAAAATCCACACTCTCCCGGATGACTTGCTCAAGGACATAAAATTCATTCTTGATTCTGAAATAACGCTTTAAGATGTTATCCGGAACTTCTCTGAGGCTGCTCTTTTTATAACGCCCCTCTTTTCCCCTCTCAATCATCTTCTCATCAATATCTGTGGCTAAGATAGAATGATGGAGCTTCGGAAAATCTTTCTCAAATTTTTCTTTCCATAACAGAGAAAGGCTGTATGGCTCTTCGCCACTGGCACAACCGATCGACCAGACATTCAAATCCTTTTTTTCTCTGTCTTTTAGGATCGCAGGAAGGACAGATTTTTCGAGTGCATCGAACACCTCCCTGTCCCTGAAAAACCTCGAGATGGTAACCGTGAGGATTGTCGAGATGTGATCCTTTTCTTTGGGGTCTATTTGAATCTTTAACAGGTATTCGTCAAAACCAGGACACCCGATTTCAACAAGTCTGCGCTCAACCTTTCTCTTGACTCCCCTCCTCTGGAAAGGCCGACGTTGAAGGCCAAGGAGGAGAGCGGCTTCTTTCAGAAACTCATCAAATCCCATGGGATTTTTCGAAGTCCAGCAGTTGCTTTTTGACCTTCAGCCCGTGGCCAAAACCACCCAGGCCGCCATTACTCTCAATCACCCTGTGGCAAGGGACGATCAGGGGAGCAGGATTGTTCCCGTTCGCATTTCCCACAGCCCGGAAGGCCTTTGGATGGCCAATAGTCCGAGCCACATCTTGATAGGATCGTGTTTTGCCGTAAGGAATCTTGGTCAGTGCTGACCAGACCTTTCTTTGAAAAGGAGTCCCTTTCAAATCCAATCGGCATTGAAAATGCTTTAGCTCTCCCTTCACATATTTTTTCAACTGAAAAAGAACCTCTCTATTCTTCTGATCATTTCTAATGATCTCCCCGGGAAACTGTTTTTTCAACTCTTTCAGAAAAACTTTCTCCGGTTTGAGGAAATCCACCATACAAACCCCCTTCTCAGTGGAGGCAACAAACACCTTCTTCAACCATGTTGAGTTAAAAGACGAATAACAAACCCTTCCCATGTTCAACCTCCTCTTTTTAATCCCATGATGCCTCTATAAGGACAGAAGCTAATTTGCGATCTACTTTTTCCCTGGCGGAAAATGGCGCACACGATGACGTGATTCTTCGATCACCACAACTGCCCCTTCTTCCAATGCATTGGCGGAATCCTCCAGGACAATTGATAATCGGCGTATAAGATGGGATGTTCGAGTATTATGTAACCGGAAGAGAACGACGCTCGCCTTTTTCCCTTTCGAAAGGGCCACGATTTCCCCAAAGTCGAGATCAAATGTTATAATGATACGGTTTTCAAGGAGAGCTTTAGTAAATATCTCACCATTTGGCATCCGGTGCAATCCTTCTTCACGTAAGTGTTTCGCATCATGACCTTTATTGCGCAGCCATTCCACAACTTTGATATTCACACCCATATCAGCAAGGAATCGCATCATTGAACCTCAAAGGTTGTAAACTTGCTCTTGGGTCAGCCATGCCGCATATTCAATGGCTTGCTGGATATCCTCTCTCTCAAGGTCTGGGTATCCCTCCATGATTTCCTCAAAGTTTGCCCCATGTGCGATCTGACCCACAATGACCGAAACAGGAATCCGCATCCCCCGGATACATGCACGGCCTCCCATGATCTCTGGATCAAAGGTAATTCGATCAAACATTTCTTACACCTCCTAATCGAATGGGTTAATTCTACCCTAACTGATTCCACGAATCAAAGGAACCCCTTCTAAAAACCATCCCTTATTCAGCTTGTTACGATAGAATAACCCTCCAAAAAATCAGTTTCCCCGCAAAGATATCTACATGCTATGAATTACCAAACCGGTATTGTGCGGTTTTCACCAACCCCATTGGGCCGGTCATCATGGTGTTGCCGCCTGGAGCGGCAAAGGTATAGTTAAAAGAAGTTCCTTTGAAAAGGTTGCGGTTGGGACCCGTCACCCGAACACCCATATCTCCAAGAAATGGAGTCAAAGTGATGACTCCATGGCCATCACCCTCGTAAACCTCCTGTCCCTTCAATTCACCCCGTGAAAAGAGGCGGAGGTGGTTCTCGAGTTTCTCAGAAGTCAACCTATGCGTATGGTGCTCATAGATCCCTTCGATCTTTCCATCAATAATCAGGGCGGCAATCGTATGTCCATTTCCGACATTGACGACCAGGGATGGCTCTTCCACCTGGTCCATGCATCCTAAAATCGCAGAAAAAGCAGTGTCCATTACCAGGACAGAGGATGAGGTAAACCTTTTCACCGCCCTCACTGCTGATTGCATCCGGAGAAAATAGTCCGGCACTGAACCTTCTAAAAAATGAAATGACTCGGGTCTATTATCTTGTTGCAGCATTGCCTCCATTCGGGTAAATCGGAAAATCCGGTCTGAGATCGTTTTAGGAGCCACCCCATGGTCCTGAACTGCGATGGCAATGACATCAAATTTAAATTCTTCTCCAAATTGAGTAAGGAAACGACGGAGAAGGTCCAGATCGATCTCGCAGATCTCTAACTCGTGGAACTGTCCCGATGAAGGTTTTTTTCCCACTTCGATCCCCATGGATCTGACTTGATCTAAATCATTGCGAATCGAATAAGCTGCGGATTCTTCCATGAGCACTCGATAACCCTTTTTGAGGTGGTTATCGATGGCCCGACCGAGCGATCCTCCTCCGATGGTATCTCCATGGATAAAGAGATCGCCCTCAATTATTTTCAATCGTCCCGCAAGAATTTGGGAGGGTGTCGGTAGGACCAGGCTGGTGCAATTTTCGATATTTTTCTCTGAATCAAAAAGGAGAATGTCCTGAGTTCCCGCCCCGATATCAATCGCCAGTATCTTCATTTTTTGTACAATCAGGGTTCAAGGATTCAAGTTTTTTCATTTGAGATTCTCACTTGAACCCTGGAACCCTTGGCCCCTTGAACCCTATCCTTTGACCACTCCCATGGGGACCAGTTTTGCGACCTTCAGACTGATCCCTGCATGGTGAACCACATCGACCACGTCATTAATATCTTTATAGGCTTCGGGAATTTCTTCTTCGATCGTTCCCCGGCTTGCTCCTCGAACAATGATCCCCTTATCTTCCATCTCCCTCGAAATCGCCCTTCCTTTTGCTGTCTTAATCGCCTGATGACGACTCATCACCCTTCCTGCTCCGTGACAGGTGGAGCCGAAAGTCTCTTTCATTGCCATCTCTGTTCCACTCAATACATAAGAACACCTACCCATATCACCCGGGATGAGGACAGGCTGGCCAATCGATTGGTAATCTATTGGAATATCCCGATGGTGTGGTGAAAACGCCCTTGTCGCTCCTTTTCTGTGGACACAGAGTTTCTTTTTCTCTCCGTTGACTGTATGCGTTTCGATCTTCGCGATGTTATGACAGACATCGTAAACCAAACCGAGTTGAAGGTCTCTTGGACTCTTCTTAAAAACCTGTTCGAAGGTCTCCCTCACCCAGTGAGAAATCATCTGCCTGTTGGTAAAGGCATAATTGGCTGCACAAGCCATCGCCTCCAGATATTGTTCTCCTTCTGATGAAGAGATTGGTGCACAACAGAGTTGAGGATCAGGAAGTTCAATCTGATATTTCCGGCTGGCATTCATCATTACCCGTATATAATCGTCACAGACCTGATGCCCTAATCCCCTTGAACCCGTATGGACGAAAACGGTTACCTGATCCTTCCATAATCCCAACGTACGAGCAGCCTCATGATCAAACACCTCGGACACATAACCAACTTCAATGAAATGGTTTCCAGAACCCAGCGTCCCCAATTGCGCCCTTCCCCTCTCCATTGCTTTCTCGGAGACACGCTCTGGATCAGCCCCTTCGATACAACCTCTCTCCTCGATATGTTCGATATCCTCTGCTGTCCCAAAACCCTTTTCAATCGCCCACTTCGCCCCTTTTTTGAAGACCTGCTTCTGCTCTTCCCGATTCAGTTTCAGGTCCTTTCGATGGGAACCCACACCCGAAGGAATGTTAATGAAAAGGGTATCCACCAGCTCCTTTATCCTTCCCTGAATGTCCTTGCGGCTCAGGCCTGAGCGCATCAGCCTGACGCCTCAGTTGATGTCGTATCCTACTCCTCCTGGAGAGACGATCCCGTCATTCAAATCGAAGGCAGCCACTCCGCCAATGGGAAACCCATATCCCCAGTGGATATCTGGCATGGCAAGAGAATGGCCAACAATGCCCGGAAGCCATGCGACATTGGACACTTGCGCCAGGCTTTGATCCTTCCGGATGTCTTGAAACATCCGCTCATCGGCATAGATGATTCCGTCTGTCCTCATCTTGCCTTCGCGCGGGATTCTCCACCGGTAATCATCTATTTTTTGAATCTTGATCTTTTCGTTGGCTGACATTTTGACCATCCTTGGTATAGATAATAAAGTCTAACGGTAAGGGTCACGAGGCCCGTATCGTTTAGGGTCAAAAGGATACCTCGAAACTCGTTTGTCGGTGAAGAGGCTCGTATCGAAGCCCGAAGCTCGAAATAAGAAACTCGAGTTTCGAGAATCTTTAGACGAGCATCGATACGAGCTTCGACAACGATCAACGTAACCTTTTTAACCGAAACGGGCTTCGTAGCCGTAACCTTAACCGATTGATGTAATGCAACCCATTTATTTATTATAGATCCACAATCACCCGTGCCCTCCAGCCTCCGTCTTCTCTTTTCACCTGAATTTGATGGTGGGTCACTGCTTTTACCCCGGTTTTGATTATGTGGACTCCTTCTTGAAATGGTTCGCCCCAGGCCTTTGCCCTCAGCCCTTCGTTTCCAACCGCTTCGACTCCAAATCTTTTGAAAAGAAGGGTTTCGACGTCATGCAGGTAAAGCAGTTCATTCAGCCAATCGACCATCAACCGTTCCAGGCTTTCACCCTTAAGTTCAATCTCCCTCTCTTCTTTCTGCCTGACCTTCTTTAAATCGGTAATGAGATCGAAGAAGGCTTCCCCGGCATTCTCAAAAAGCGTCTTAAGGTCCTCGCCATACACAACCAGCCCGATATCGGCAGTATGGTCCAGGATTTCAAAACGTTTTTTCCTCTTTTTAGGCTTCACTCTTTCATTAGAAGAACCACAGATCACCCTGACCTCTTCTTTTCTACCTTCTGGTTAAACTGTTCTTTTGAAACGAGAACCCGCTCATGTTCTCCTTCAGCCACCTTCTCCCTCTCATCATAGGCATCCACTAGAAAGAGGAGTCGATTCTTCTGGATCTCCTTCAGGATGGCATGGCCTGTCACTTTCATCCCGAGAGGGGTAGCGGAGATGTGTTTGATATTAATCTGGGTTCCCAGACTCAACTGGTCGGAAGGGATCATATCCCGAATAGCATTGACGGCCGCTTCCTCCATCAGTTGAATCAGTCTTGGAGTTGAGAGAACATCGACATCGATCTCCCCCAAATGGCTGACCAGATCCCCTTCTCTTACCATCATCTCAGCTTTTCCCGTCAGTCCAGGTATCATCCCAAGCCCCTAAAACAAAGGTTGAGGCCAAGGTTGAGGTCAAGACTAATACAACAAACACATTAAGCCATTGCCATTGCCTTTGCCTTAACCTCAGCCTGAGCCTTAACCTATATTCTAATTTAGAACTCTGTCAAAATCTCTTCGTCATAAATCTTCTCCAGCCTCGCTTTATGGGTGGACTCTTCCTGCGCCAGGATCAACAATAATTTTTTCAGATTTGAATCCGTGACCAGTTTTGCAGTGGAGGTATAGAGCTTCTGGGACTTCTCCTCATTCTTAATCGCCACCCGAAGAATCTGATCATAAGTCAATTCCGGGCCAAAGGGGATATCATCTATTCTTTCACTGATCCCTATTTCTTTGGTCTCTTTCAATTTCATTCGACCGATTTTTTTCACATCGAACTTCTCAAGCCGATCCCTATGCCTTTCCTCTTCTTCAGCCAACTCCTCAAAAAATTTCTTGACCCCTGGGTTTGCCCTGTCTGCGGCGATCCAATAGGCCGTTGCCGCATCCGCCTCCTTTCGGATGGCAAATCGTAAAATGTCTTCTAAGCTATTCAGTTTCATCTTTCCCCTCCTTCTCAAAAGATTTTCTTATATCATTGACGATCTTTTCGGTCTGTTCTTTAAATTCTTCTGGAACCATCACCACTCCCCATCCTTTTTGAGGAACATAGAGCCCATTGTAAGCGGTGTCCAGAAATGATTTCACCATAAATGGAATGCCTGCCTCACTCAAGGACTGAGAAATCCTATCCCCCTCAAAGCGATTCTCAACCACTCCTGCTTTTACCCATTCCGCCATGTTCAACCTCTTGTAGTATTATATAATGAAACGGAGAGAAGCTAAAGGGTAATTTGAAAAACGGATGGTACGTTCAAAATATCTATTGAAAAATATTTAATTGACAATATAATATAGACATATATCTCATTGAGACAATAGGGAGGCAGTATGGCCACGAAGAAGGTAGATGAAAAATCATTTGGGGCAAAAATGAAACAACTGAGGACACTCAGGAAAATTTCTTTCGAAAATCTCGCCAACAAAACCGGACTTTCACACCGCTATCTCCGGGATATCGAAGAAGGGAAGATCATCCCTCCTGTGTCTGCGGTCATCCAGATATCGAAAGCCCTTTCAATGGACTCTGGCTCTTTTCTTTCTGCTGAAGAACAGGAAGCTCTGGCTAAAAAGAGAAGTGAGCGTTTTTACAAACGGACTCAGGCTTACTCCTACAAAACGCTCACTCCGGATGCAGAGACGAAACACATGAAGGCCTTCCTCGTCACCATCGACCCAAAGCAGGACCATCGGATGGTGGATTACCGCCATGAAGGGGAAGAATTCATCTATGTCTTAAAAGGAGAGGTGGAGGTGAGGGTCGGAGAAAATCAGAATCGTCTCAAAAAAGCCGGAACCCTCCATTTCGATTCGGGCATTCCCCATAAGCTTCGCAATCTGGGAAATGAAGAGGCTAAACTCCTGGTGGTGCTGTATACACCATGATCCTGGCTTCGCCAGGCAAATCCGAAATCCGAATATCGAAGTTCGAAACAATTCCAAAATTCAAAAATCTTTTTGTTTAAAACATTCAGATTTTGGACATTCGTGTTTGTTTCGAATTTCGTGCTTCGAATTTTAATGTTTCCATTGTATAACAGTGGTGTTATTCTCTCCAATTCCTGGGCACCCCTGCGAAGGAGGCTTTCCGTTCTAATTCGCTCAGTTGACCTTCAAAATACCGGATTGCATTATTGATCCGGTTCAGTTCTGCTTGTGATCCGCGGCCTTCATAACTGGCCTTGAGCCTTCTCAATTCTTCGAGGTTCCGGTTATAAAACTTGAATTGACCGATCCAGTAATCCCTGCTGAATCCTCCCGGCCGGTCCGGAGAGGGTGTTCCCTGCATCGAATAAAGAGTCATCTTTCCGTTGATGGAATCGAGCACCACCTTGAACTTGTTAAGGAATGAATTTCCTAATAGGCCCTGATAGGATGGCATGCTATAAACGAGGGTGTCGACATTTTCAACTTCTGCTTTTCCCACCCGTATGGACCTTAACGTCACCAACGGGGTGAGCATCACATCGCTCACACTCGCAACACGAATAAAAGGGGTCGTATCGTTAATAGGGATCCCAAGCTCATTGGCGATCTGTCGGCTGATGAGGGTAAAGCTTGCCCCTGTATCCACAATAAAATAATGCTTGGCGCTTCCGTTCAACACAACTTCCGTAAGCCACAGCTCATGTCGTCTGAAAAGCGGCACTTCATATCCTGCAGCTTCGGTTTTGACTGGAGGAGAGGTCATACCCGGAACGGTTTTGGGTTTCTCCTGAGCCTCCGGCACAGAAACCTCCTTCATCTCTTTGGGAGGCTTCCGCAACTCAGCATCGGGGCGGTATTTCTCGGGAACTTTTGAAAGGTCGTCAGCGAAATGGAGTGTCCCCTTCTCATCCACCCATTTATACATCTCTCCATAACACGGGGTAACAAAGAGAATTAAAACAATGAGGAGGATCAAGTTTGTTACTCTCGTTTTCATAATTTTAAATATTCTACTTTTAACAGAGGGAGATGTCAATTGCCTGTACCGAGTCTCTTCTGCTATAATCTTCCCAAATGAAAACCTACTCACTGCATCCTGAATCCATTCGAAACCTCTTTAACAATATCGCTCCCACTTATGACCTTCTCAATCACCTTCTCAGCATGAGGAGAGATGTCTACTGGAGAAAGATGGCGGTCCGTGAATTCAAGGGGGCCAATGGCTGGATGCTCGATATTGCCACGGGCACAGGAGATGTGGCGATAGAAATGATTCAACAGGAGAATCACGGAAGAAAGGTCTTCGGGTTTGACTTCTCGGAACCGATGATCAGGAGAGCCCACGAAAAACTTTCGGAAAAAGGACTTCTCCAGAAAGTTGCCATTGGTCTTGGAGATGCCCTGTCCCTCCCCTTCCGGAAGAACTCCTTCAATGGTGTAATGATCGCCTTCGGTTTAAGAAATATTGTGGAGAAGGAACAAGCTGTCTCGGAAATGGTCCGTGTCGTCAGGCCGGGTGGCAGGGTTGTGATCCTTGAATTTACCTTCCCGCAGAAGGGGGTGATGAAAAGGCTCTATCCAATTTATTTTAAAAAGATTCTTCCATGGATTGGCGGATGGATCTCCGGCGACAGAGGGGCCTATGCCTATCTTCCTGAGTCTGTCCTTCATTTTCGATATGCTGAAGAATATGAAGGATTGATGAGGAAATCTGGATTGGCAAATGTCTTTTCCCGACCGTTGACAGGAGGGGTTGCTTCCATCATTTCTGGAATAAAGAAAGATTGATGATTAGGCCTTTCTCTCTATCAGACTTAGACGCCATTCTTAAAATCGAACAGGAATCCTTCCCGAAATCTCCCTACGACCGGATGACCTTCATCGAGCTCCATTCCTTCTGCCCTGAAACGTTTCTCGTCTATACAGAAACCTCCGCTGATCAGAGGAATCAGGTTTGGGGCTACATCATCTTCATTCCGGAGGGGCGCATCATTTCTATCGCCGTTCTTCCCTCGCAGAGAAGAAAGGGGATCGGGAAAGAGCTTCTCCAAAAGGCGATGGAGATCCCTGATTTAAAAAGATTACAGGTGGAGGTAAGGAGAAGCAATCTCGGGGCGCAAGTCTTTTACTCACATTTGGGATTCGAGAAGATCGGTATCTCCAAAAATTATTACGGGAACGAAGACGCCATCATCATGCAATGGATCCCGATCTCATAATGCCTCGCTGTTACAGGGGCCCCGAATTGTATTGACAATGCAGTATTGCTTTGTTATTGGGTTAAAGCAAAATTGGATGAAGGAGGATCTATGAGCGGCATTTTTGGAATCGTATCAAAAAAGAACTGCGCGGACATGTTGCTTTACGGAATCGATTATCATTCCCATATGGGGACAGAATACGGAGGCATGGCCGTTTTTGGAAAGCGGTTCTACCGTTCCATCCATGATATCAGCAAATCACAATTTAAGTCGAAATTCTTCGATGAGTATAAAGAAATGAAAGGACGCATCGGCATTGGAGTGATCAGCGATCGGGATCCCCAGCCTTTGATCATCGGATCCAAGTTCGGCACGTTTGCTATTGTCGTAGCCGGATTGATAGAGAATGTCGAAGAATTGGGCTCAGAACTTCTCAAAGAAGGGGAGACCTTCGGCGAGATGTCGCATGGCGGGATGAACTCCGTTGAATTGGTCGCCAAACTCATCACCCGGGGCCGCACCCTCCTTGAAGGAATAGAAGGGGTCTATGACCGGATTAAAGGCTCTGCTTCCATTCTCCTTCTGAAAAAAGAAGGGATCTACGCGGCCCGGGATCGCTTGGGTCGAACCCCTCTGGTGGTCGGAGAAAAAAATGGAGAGTACGCGATCGCCACAGAAACCTGTTCCTTTTTGAATTTAGGTTTTCGAATCAAAAAGTATCTCGACCCGGGTGAGGTCATCTTCATGGGGAAATCTGGATTAGAAGAAAAAGCCCTTGGGCAAAATAAAAATCAGATCTGCTCCTTCCTGTGGATCTATACCGGTTACCCTGCTTCGAGTTACGAAGGCATCAGCGTGGAGCTGGTCAGAGAGCGATGCGGTAGATCTCTGGCCAAAGGGGATAACATCAAAGCAGACTTGGTGGCGGGCGTTCCTGATTCAGGCGTGGGTCATGCCATCGGGTATGCAATGGAATCCGGACTTCCCTATCGAAGGCCACTAGTCAAATATACGCCCGGATATGGAAGAAGTTATACTCCTCCTTCTCAAGAAATTCGCGACCTCGTGGCAACGATGAAACTCATCCCCGTCAAAGAAGTGATCTGTGGAAATCGGATTGTCCTCTGTGAAGACTCCATCGTCAGGGGAACCCAATTGAAGAACTTCACGATTAAAAAACTTAAGGAGTGTGGAGCCAAGGAAGTTCATATTCGACCCGCCTGTCCTCCTCTGATGTTTCCCTGTCGGTTCGCACTTTCAACCCGCTCCATTGATGAACTGGCCGCACGAAAGGCAATCCAGGCTCTCGAGGGAAAAGAGATCGAAGATGTCAGGGAATATATTGACCAGGGATCAAAAAAATATAAACGGATGGTGGATTGGATTGGGAAGGAACTGGGAGTGACTACATTGAAATATCAAAAAATTGAAGATATGGTAGAAGCAATCGGGCTGCCCCGTGAAAAACTCTGCCTCTACTGCTGGATCGGGAATTACGATACGGCCTAGTTCGGAGCAATGAGTTCGTAGTTCGGAGTTTTAGATTTATTTTTTACTCCGAACCCTGAACTCCGAACTCAAAACTTTTTTTCCGAACTATTTAGAGAACCTCACCACATCTCCTGCCTTGATCCCATTCTTAGAGAACCACCCTTGATTCATCTCCAGGGCATAAAGAACTGGCCTTGGTGGGGGATGGGAATCGAGGGTCAGGGGTTTCATATCTGTGATCTTCACAATCCGGCCTTCTTTGTCGATGAAGGCAATGCTGAGTGGAATCAAAGTATTCTTCATCCAGAAACTGTGATACCCCTCCTCCTCAAAGATAAAAAACATCCCGTCTTCCTTCCCTAAATGCTTTCTATTCATCAATCCCTCAGCCCTCTCCCCAGGGGTCCTGGCCACCTCCACTCGAATCTCTTTATCTTTGATGTATAAGGGAATCTTGGGGAGGTTTTGGGAATAGGCCAGGGAGATCGGGAGAAGCAGAAAGAAAACGAGGACCGTTTTAATCCTTCGGCCCAGAGACATGTTTATCCCTTCCGTTCCCCTCCCTGCTTTCGAGCTGATCGGCAAGCCTCCGGATCTCATCTCTGATTTTTCCAGTGTTCCATTGGATGAATAACACCCAGAGGGGGAGGAGAAGCCAGATGATCAGGAGGATTCCCAAAAAGATGAGTATGGCAATGCCCAGCCCAAAGGGAAGATCCTTAAAGATCTGTTCAAAATATGCTTCCATCATTTCACCTACATAAGATTATTAGTTGTTTGAGTTGTTGGGTTAACACTATAACCCAATGAACCCAAAAAACCCAATAAACCATCAATCCGTTGCTATTTATGCTGTTCTCCGCCCAACTGTTTTCTCAGTTTTTCATTGATCTTGAGGACCTCGTTTACATCCGAACCGCTCAGTTCCCAGGAATAGTTATCCTTCCCATCCCGTTTCAACTTGATTTTCACATCGGGAGGAAGAGGTTCTTCCTTCTGAATCTTCTCTTTTTCGATGGTCACTTTCTGAACGGGTAAAGTTTCAGACTTCCCCTGCGAGGAGGAAGGTTTGCCATCACAGGCCATTGCGATGGCAAGTAAGACACAGATTGCCAATAACATTTTCATAATAGGATAGCCACTCCCTGTAGATGTAACTTCCTTATCCCGCTATTAACCCCTCCCTACCTCCCCTTAATCTAAGGGGAGGGGAGGTGGGGTTAGACCAAAGTTCTTTTGAAGGGGTTTATTCCACCTTGATAAGCTGATGGCACCCCTTTAAAAATTCTTCTTTTGATTCGCAATCATGAGGGAAGGAGTAAGTTGTAAATTGAACCTCCGTTCCCTTAGGGACATATCCTCCCTGGGTCAGTTTCACCTCTACCCTCTCTCCGATCTCCTTGGCCAGCTTCTGGTCAATAAACGAGAAGAGATAGATGAGGCTGTTTGGAAAGGGGATAACGATATCAACCGAACGGACCATCTTCTGGAGTGCATATTTGACACTTCCCCAGGAGTCGTGGCTTAAGACCACCTCCCGTTTCATCTTCGGGTCCCAGAACTTGATGCGGAGCATGGAAAAGGGGATTCCGTCTTTCGCAGATTCTTCCAGCATTGGTTCAATAAGAAGTTGAAAGATGTTATGCACTCCAAGTAGGGGAAGGGTGAAAATGAAGGTTGTACCGCTTCCCAGCCGGCTCTCGGCCTGGATGGTTCCCCGGTGCCCCTCGATGATCTCTTTGGTGATGGCAAGCCCCAGACCCGATCCCATGGAAATCCCTGTATTATGGCTTTGGTAGAATCGGTCAAACACTTTAGGCAAATCTTCAGGAGGAATCCCAATGCCCGTATCACTCACCACCATCTTCAGGTAATCCCGAGTTTCCGTCAGCCCTCTTGTATCGATCGTGATCTTGCCCCCGCCTGGAGTAAACTTAATGCCGTTGTTCATCAGGTTAATCAACACTTCGACCAGCCGATTCCGATCGATCAGAACCTGAGGCATATCCGGATCGAGCCCATTTTCAAGGGTAATCCTCTTCTCTACCAGCGATTGGGATAAAGTCATCGATGCGTCTTCAACCACCTCCACCAGACGGGCGGGCTCGAACTTCAATTGCAGTCCTTTGCCGGACTCGATTCTCGAAAAGTCTAGGAGCGTATCGATGAGGTTCGTCAGACGCAAAATATTTTTATGGGCGATGCCCAGATACTCTCTCTGATCTTCGGTGAGGGTTCCCCCGTGTCCTTCGAGCGTCAGAGAGATGAATTCTTTGATGACCGTCAATGGGGTCCGGAGTTCATGCGAAACGCTTGAGACGAAGATCGACTTCAAATTGTCGAGTCTTTTTAGATCCTCGTTTGCCTTTTCCAGTTCCAAGGATTTCTGCTTTAAATCCCGAAGGAGCTCTCTCTCACGGACGACCCTGTTTAATTTGGCTCTCATCTCATCGAGGGAGAAAGGTTTGGGGATATAATCCGTCGCTCCCCATTCAACTACATCGGTGAATGTATAGGAGGCGCCATGGGCCGTCATGGCGACGATATGGATATCCGGGAACTCGGACCGGACCGCTTTCATCAACTCAAATCCATCCATCTCAGGCATCCTGATGTCGGTGACTAAAATCGTAACCGGTTCACTTCTTAACCGCTCCAATGCCTCCCTGCCATTTCTGGCTGTTGTCCGCTCAAATCCGAGGTGGCTCACATATGAGGCAACCATCTCCAGAACGAGAGGTTCATCGTCGACGATTAGAATCCGTTCCTTGTCCACACTCACCATCCCTTCTCTTAGAGGTTGTGTTGTAATATTAAAAAACCGATTTCCGAAATGGGGGAGAGGCGGTCGGGTGGAAAAGATTTAGGGCGGCAACCTTTAACCGTTCGGAATTCAACATGCCAAGAACATGAAAGCATTCGATTTTACGTAGGTGACCATTTCCCTTAGTATAAAAGACCCGCATCCTAAATCTTTGGAACCTGACTGCCTCTCCTCCATCGCCTGTGATTGCTATACGGTCTTTAAATATGAAGGATATTCCTTTTGTTGAATAATTTCAACAAAAATTAAAAGGCTACTTCTTCCAGTTATTGAAAAAGCTCCAGAAGCGTTCGGAGGTCCCGGAGGGCAGGTTGAGGAAATGGATGCCAGCAGGAATCGCCTCATCCGGGAGATGGAGGTTCATCTCTTTGAGATCTTTATAATAAAATCCGATAGCCCTCGCCACTTCCATAATGGGAAGGGGCTGTTTCAGTTCAATCTGGACCCTTTCTAACTTGAGGGGATCATAAAACTCCGAATCTTCAAGAGAGAATCCATACTTCCCTGGATCGGAGAGGATAATCTTCGCTACCGCAATCTTATAGACATATCGCTCTGTCTCCATAGGCAGGTCAAGATAGTAATAATCCCTCGTCTTCTGAAGCTCGATCTCCTTCCGGATACGATTTTCCCCTACATTATAGGCCGCCATGGCCAAAGTCCAACTGCCGAACTCCTCGTAAAGGCTTTTCAAATAGCCCAATGCCCCCTCTGTTGCTTTAAAGAAATCGAAACGCTCATCAAGGGTTTTACTTCTCCTCATCCCGTACTTCTCCCCCGTGGAGGGGATAAACTGCCAGATCCCAGCCGCTCCGGCGGAGGAGACCACATGAGGCCGGAGAGCACTTTCCGTAATCGTGACATACTTCAGATCATCCGGAAGATTCATCTCCTTCAGTCTCTTTTCGATATGGGGGAAGTAACGGCGCGCCCGCTTCATCCATAAGAGGATCTGGGCATGATTATCCAGGGTGATGATAAATTCCCGGTCCAGATTCTCCCAGATAGTTCTATCCTGAAGGGGTACCCTCTCCCCACACAGGGTCATCTCTGCGGGTAGCTTGTAAGAAGAGAGAGGTGGGCGAGCCTGAATAGTTTTGAAATATTTTTCTACGGATGCGATCTCTGAACGAAGTTGGGCAATGGATTCCTCAAGCGTTTTGATTTTTTCGAGCAATGCCTCTATCTTTTCTGATTCCAATTCTTTTGTCGAGGATTGGCCCGGGGCATAATCGACAGAAATCAAAGAAATGAATAAGATGAAGACAGCTATTTTCACGTGTTTCATTTGTCTCTTCCCTCTTTCAAAATCAGCATTCTTTAAATGAATATCACAATTTTCCTTTAAGTTTCAAGGATCGTTCCTTCTCCTTTCGACTCTTAAGGTCGAATGTTATAATTGATTATATGAAAAATCATTGCCTCTGGGTAGTCATTGCCTCTCTTCTCTTTTTCTCCTCTAGCTGCATGAAGCGTGTCTCTCCTCTCTGGGTGTCCAAAGTCCCTGAAATCAGTCCACCGCCCGGGGCAGAGGAAATCATTAAGCTGCCTGCCGGTGAAAAAATATCCTTTCAGCAGCTTTCGGACGACCTTCAGGGAGCACGGGTGATCTTTGTTGGAGAATCTCACGACCAGGTCGAGCACCACCAGATTCAGGTGAAGATCATCAAAGATCTCATGGCCAAGGGAAAAGAGGTGGCCATCGGAATGGAGATGTTCGAAAAGTCCCAGCAACCGATTCTTGATAAATGGAGTCATGGGCTTTTAACCGAAGAAGATTTTCTCAAGGAGGTCCAGTGGGAAAAGACCTGGAGCATGGATTATCAACTCTATCGATCTATCCTTGATGAGGCTAAGAATCACCGTCTGAAAGTAATCGCCCTCAATGTTCATAGGGATCTTGTAAGAAAAGTAGCCCAGACCGGGATCGAAAAACTTTCCCCCGAAGACAAAACGAAACTTCCTGAGATCAACCTGACCGATAAAGAACATCTTTCGTATATCAAAACCATCTATAGGGATCACCAGGGTGGGTCTGCTGAAAAGTTCAAGCATTTCTATCAAGCCCAATGTCTGTGGGATGAAGGCATGGCAGAAACGCTCGCGCAATTTCTTAAATCCCCTGATGGCGCAGGGAAAACGATGGTTGTGATTGCGGGGAGTGGCCACATCGTTTTTGATTTTGGAATTCCAAAACGTTTTTATCGTAGAACCCCCCTTCCCTTCCAAACCATTGTTTTAAAAACCTGGAAGAAAAACCTCGATGAGGACCTTTCTTTTTCGGGGGTTTCAGAACCTTTAGCCGACTTCCTCTGGATCACCCACCCCTCTCCATTTGAGAAAAAACGACCCCGAATCGGCGTGGTGCTAAAGGAGAAAGAGGAAGCAAAGGGAGTGTTGATTGAGCGAGTGATCCCCGGGAGCCCGGCGGAAAAGGCCGGCCTTCTCCCCGGAGACCAATTTGTTTCAATTGACGGAAAAGAGATTACCAAGCTGAAAGATATCCACGATGCCGTCGTTCAAAAAGGCCGGGGTAAAGAAATCATTATCATTATTCTTAGAGAATCCTCAGAAAAAAAGATCTCGATTATAATCCCTTCTGCCGAGAACTAAAATTAGGGACACTTCCCTATTTTTAAGAAGCCTAGCTGTCTGAAAAAAAATATGTGAAGTGTCACTGGAAAAGATCGTTCATTACAAATTAAGGAGGATGCGGAGGCGGTCTTCTACTGCCTTCATTGCCTCATTAGACACATGGCCGATTCTTTTGAAAAGACGCTCTTTGGCGATGGACCTCATATCTTCGCATTTGATGAAGCTTTGTTGCGTTAACCCGCCTTCTGAAGCCTTGATTTCAACATGAAAAGGAACCCCTTTGGCTTTAGTCGTAATGGGAAGAATGACGACAAGTCCGGCAGGCCCTTGATTAAAAAGATCCACGGAGACAATAAGCCCTGGCCTTTTCCCCGCCTGTTCATGACCACGGACGGGATTTAGATCTACAAGCCAAACTTCTCCTCGAACGGGTTCAGCCATGTCTATTTATCCTCTTGGCCGTCGGCCATCGTTGCATCCCATTCCCTGCGTTCGTTAAGTTCTTCCTTCCATGCCTTGGGATTGCTCCTCAGGGAGGCATAAGCTGCATTTGCCCCCTGAAGGAAACGCTGCCTTCTGTATCCTTCTATGGCTAGGTCAAGGATCGTCTGCATCGGTTTTCCTTCATGATTTGCAAGTTCCCGGAGGATATCTTGTGTCTCTTTTCTAATCCTCACCGTTTTAGCTGACATAAAAGTACTCCTTTTATTGTTTACCCCGTTAGAAAGTTGAAATCTCTTTCGTTAAGTTTACATATTAGTATACATTCTTGTAGCCATATTTGTCAACTTAATTTTTCATATTGCAGGGGAAAATACCAGCCCATGTAAGAAATTGGGGGGAGCAAATTGAAGATCTTATTCGATCGTCTGAAATAGGAACCCGTCCCTAATTTATTATCACTAATTTATTATCATTTACGCTAAAGCCTCTTCTCTATTTCCTTATAAACCTTTTTTCTGCGAATGATGCCGAGTACCCAAACCTCTTCCCCAACAATTTTGAAAACCACCCGGTAATCCCCAACCCTTAACTTCCAGTAACCATTGAGTGTCTTCCGTAAGGGTTCCCCATAGAGATGAGGTGCTGTCATTAAGCGCCTTTCTACGGCATTCTTAATACGGGTTTGGAGTTTTGCGTCAAGGAGGGGAATGTCTATGGATTTGACATCAGGATGGTATCTGAGTTCGAATGGCACAATTACCAAACCTCATGGTGCTTTAATGACTTTGTTTTGGTGAATGTCCGTTCTCTTTTCTCTGCGAACGCAGAAAGCGCTATATCCTCTTCAATCTCCAGCGCCTCTTTCACAAGGTCGCGTACCTTTAATGAGAGGGAGATCCCATCCCTGTTTGCCAGTTGTTCAATGGTATGGTAGAGCGGCTTTTCCAGCACGACATTAATCCGAGGATTTTTCACAGGCATAAGTTTTACCTCCAAACTTAATGTAACACTTTTGACACACCAAATCAATTGGAACCTTTGGGAATAGGAACTCGTCCCCGATTTCTTACAACCATTCGGATTTGATGCCGATTTTTGTTCGAACCTCGTCCATCACTTTTTCGGCAATGGCCTTACAGCGAGAGGCTCCGGATTTCAAGACATCAATAATATATTCCGGTTTCTTGTTCATCTCCCGGACGCGTGCCTGAATCGGACTTAGTTCCTCAACCATATTCTTATGGAGGATTTCTTTGCACTCGATGCATCCAAACCCGGCGGTCCTACAATTATGATCGACAAAAGCAATCTGATCGGGTTTTGAAAATGCCGTATGCATGGTGAAGATATTGCAGTGTTCCGGATGGCCGGGGTCGCTTCGGCGCTGCCGGTGCTCACAGGTTGCGGCGGTTCTCAACTTCTCCCAGATCACTTCCGGAGGCTCAAGCAGTCCAATGGCATTATTCATCGATTTGGACATCTTTGCGTTCCCATCGGTTCCCGCAATCCTTGGTGCGGTTGAGAGAAGGACCTGGGGCTCTGGAAAGGTTTCCCCATAGCGAGCATTGAATTTTCGTGCAACCTCTCTCGAGAGTTCCACGTGCTGGGTCTGGTCCTCTCCGACCGGGACATAACCCGCCTTATAGATGAGGATATCCGCCGCCTGAAGCACGGGATAGTCCAGAAGACCCATGTTGATATTCTGCCGGTGCTGTTTCGATTTCTCCTTGAACTGGGTCATTCTCTCCAATTCTCCGATCGGGGTCACGCAGTTAAAGATCCAGGCCAGTTCGGTATGCTCGGGCACATGGGACTGAACAAAAACCATGCATTTATCCGGAGTCAATCCGCAGGCTGCAAGAATAGTGGCTGTGTCGAGTATTCTCCGTTGCATCATTTCCACATCGTATTCGATGGTAATTGCATGATAGTCCACAACACAATAGATGCAATCATACCGGTTGGTCAATTGGACCCAGTTGCGGATGGCTCCCACATAATTGCCGATATGAATTTCGCCCGAGGGTTGAATCCCGCTGAAGATCCGATCCATTATTAACATCCTCCATTCGTTCTATTCGTTATAGTGATCGACTTTGAAAAGTAGTCATTGCGAGGACCCCGCACATGATGCGGGGAACGTGGGTCGCATCGACCTTCACTTCGTTCGCAATGACACATGATGGATGTCAATTTATTAAAGTCGTTCACTATAGATTCGTGTCATCCGCTATAAAAAAGAGCGGCGGGGCAAATCGCCACGCCGCTCGTCAAGAGCTGTTGCACTGTTGTTTTCCGTATTACTGACACTCATATCATTATTCGACAGTGGCACAGATAGCCCAGGCTGTCACTGAAAAAGTCCCGCTAGTTTGATACCTGCCAACAACAGTCTACCCTGTTGGTGTGGTATCAGTCGGATAGCTTTGCGATACGTAGGCTACTGTAGAGGTGCCGAGTGTTATAGATCCTCCCCCGCCCAAAGCTTTCTTCCCTTCGGGGCAAGACACTGTCTGAGTCTTATGATTACTGTCCATAGCACTCGTCGCCGAAACAACTTCCAATCCGCTTACGCCCGCAGGTCCCTGTGGCCCTGCGGGTCCCTGCGGACCCTGGGATGATGATACGATCAAGTCCCAACATTCGTTGTCAAAATTACCACCAATTAAGTCTTCTTCCGAAGGGGGCTCACAATTTATGTTATCTATAAGTGCAACAAATCCGCTTCCTTCTCTTTACAATTTCGGAATTGCCGAGATCACAGAAATCAAATAACTCAAGGAGTCTAAGCCTCCTATAACCGATTTCTTGTCATTAAGGAGGGCATCCATATGTCTTTTTAAGGGGTGATTTTTTTCCCACGGCGGCACTTTAAACCATCTAATTTTTCTTGTCAAGTTTTTTTAATATTTTTTGGAATTTCTGATGAATATCAGATGAGGTCTGGCAGGTGTGAATGATTAAAAGAAGAAAGATCAGACCGAAGAGTCACTCTATCATTTCAACTTTTCTAATTCCGTTCCAGGAAGAACCCTCACTTTTCCCCTTCCTCCCGGCCCTCCTTTTACCTCTACACGATTCTTAGCAATATCAAAAATAATCTCCTCTCCGGAGACTAAATTGTCGCCCTCCAACACCTTCGGATTCCCAGTTAAAACCACTTTCTGATCCCGATTATAAAAGATTGCTTTCTGACAATTAGCGACCCGAACCCCTTGCTGAATCTTCACATTTCCTCCGGCCACGACTTTCTCAATCCCTTTGCCATCGCTTAAGATAAACGCTTCTAAAGAATCAGAATAGATGACGATGTCCTTTTGACGGGCCATCACGTTTCCCCTGAAGATAATCAGGTTCTCTTTTGAAAAAGCCTCTACTTTGTCCGAAGTGATATCAATGGGCTCGCTCGTATCCCCCAATTTGATTTCCTTAGGTTCTGCTGGAACCTCCTTTTTCGCAACCTCCTTCTCCTCCGTAGAAGGGGGAGGTAACGCTGCTATCTTCTTCGCCTTCTCTCTTACCTTTTCTGCCTCTTTCTGCTTTGGGGGTTCTTCACTGAGTCCCTCTTTTTCTTTCGGGCTATCCCTTGCCTCTGGAGCTGAAGGATGAGGTGGCAGTGCTGCCATCCGCTTCTCATCCTCGGGTTTTACCTCCACTTTCAACTCTTCCTTCGGAGGGGGCGTTTGAGGGGCTATGGGTTGCCTCTTTTCTTCTTCATACCGGATCAGAGGTGGAGAAACTACTTTGGCTTCTTCAACAGAGGTTGCAGGTTGAGTAGGTTTGGTTTCAGCGGGAAGGGAAACTGGTTTCTTCTCTTCCCTTTTCATCTTACCCCCCTCTTCCTTATATGGAACTGGCTGTCTCTTCTCTTCGTCGAATTTAGCCAGCGCAATTTTTTCAGACTCCCTTTCGGTTACATCCGCCTTTTTTCTTGATTCTTTGGCTTTAGCTTTACGAACAACCGCCTTCTCCTTTTTGCCCTGGTCCAGGATCGATTTGGACTCCCGGTAATGGGAACTCTTCGGATATTCGTTGACAACCCGGGTGAAAGCATCTCTCGCCTTCTCCCATTGATCGAGTTCAAGATAGCTCTTTCCTAAAAGATAAAGAGCTTTATCCTCATCGGTTCTCTTTGGGAACTTCTCCACTCGCCCTGCCAGTCGGAGCGCGGCTGCCTGATATTTCCCCTGCTTATAATAGAAATTTCCAATATAGAATTCATGGTCAGCCAACCGGTTCTTGCAGACCTCAATCTTTTCCGCGGCCTTTTCAGTAAAAAGGCTGGAAGGGAAATTGGCGACTACATATTCGAAGTTGGAGAGGGCTTTCTTCGTGGGAGTCTGGTCACGGTCAAGTGTGCGCATCTGCTGAAAGTGAGACATGCCGATCTGAAATTGGACATAAGGGATATCCTCATGCGTGGGTCGGGTCTTCTTGAACTCTTCATAGGCCGCAATAGCCTCCACATAATCCTTCTTAAAGTAGTGGCAATCCCCCACCTTCACTTCAGCCCAGTGTGTATAGGGCGGGCTATCCGGAAAGTTAGATTTAATCTGTTCAAATACCTTCAAGGCTTCAGAATAGTCTCTCTTATTGAACCGTTCCAGTCCCTGACGGTAAAGGATCTCCGGATCCCCTTGGGTCGTCTTGACATCCTTCCCCTTGCCAGCGCATCCACCCAAGAGTGAAAGGAGGAGAAAAAGGAATAGAACTATATGAAGAAGAGACTGCTTTTTCATCGTGCCTTCTTTCTTAAAATGCCTATTATTATGATAGGAAGACGAGTTGATGTCAATATTTAAAACTGATTGCCTACTTTTCTTCTTGAATTTGGGATAGCCATAGGATAAAAGGTAGTTAAACCCCGTTAGAAAGTTTTGTAATGTCTAACGGAAAGATTCACACCCCGATAGAAGCTGTGCTTGGCAAAGGGCGAGCCGTAGGGCTTTCTAACGGGGTAAACCTGACCGGAAGGAGATAGGAATGCATATTCAAAAGGCGAAACGGATTGAACAGATTCCCCCATACCTCTTTGCGGAAATCGATAAGAAGAAAGAGGAGATGAGGAAGAAGGGGATGGATCTCATCGACCTGGGAATTGGAGATCCTGACCTTCCTACTCCCGTGCCGATCATCGAACGGATGAAAAAAGCCGCAGAAGACCCAGGGAATCATCATTATCCCTCCTATGAAGGTATGATCCAATTCAGGCAGACCGCAGCAAACTGGTTTGAGAAAAGATTCCATATCTCTTTCGATCCCAAAACAGAGGTGCTCGCCCTCATCGGCTCAAAAGAAGGAATCGCTCATATCCCTCTTGCCTTTGTGAATCCGGGAGACTATGTGCTCGTGCCGAGTCCCGGGTATCCGGTCTACCGCGTGTCAACTCTCTTTGCAGGAGGAACGCCTTACTTCATGCCCCTGCTCAAGGAGAATGGTTTTCTTCCAAAACTCTCTGACATTCCAAAAGAGGTAGCAGAAAAGTCGAAACTTCTCTTTATCAACTATCCCAACAACCCAACAGCGGCGATTGCCGAAAAGCCTTTCTTCGAAGAGGTGATTGCCTTTGCCAAGCGTTATGGAATCATCGTCTGCCATGATGCCGCTTACTCTGAACTGGCTTACGATGGCTACCGGCCTCTCAGCTTCTTTGAAGTCGAAGGGGCGAAGGAGGTCGGCATCGAATTTCACAGCCTCTCCAAGACCTTCAACATGACAGGCTGGAGAGTGGGTTTTGCCGTGGGACATCCTGAAATCGTCTCCGGGTTGGGGAGAGTCAAGACCAATATTGATTCGGGTCTCTTTCAGGCAATTCAGGAAGCCGGCATCGAAGCCCTTAACCGCTACGATACGCCCATTCCAAATATCATCCGGATCTATGAAGGCCGGAGGGACGTGATGGTGAAAGGGCTTCGGGAGATCGGACTTGAAGTGGATTTACCCAAGGCTACCTTCTATCTCTGGATCCGGGTCCCGCGAGGATACACCTCCGCTCAATTTGCCACACTTCTGATTGAAAACGCGGGTATTGTCGCTACTCCGGGAAATGGTTTCGGAGACGCAGGAGAAGGTTATGTCCGGATGACCCTCACCGTGGACGAGTCGAGGTTAAAGGAAGCCATCGAACGGCTCAAAAAGATCAATTTTTAGAGCACGCTTCCTTTAAAACGATTAAATGGACTCCAACAGTTTTTCTCTGCTATTCTTATTTTTCTTACCTATTTTACTGAAAAAGTAAGGGGGCCTTTATGCAAGGACTTTTGGGAGAGATATTTTTTATTGCCATCCTCATCCTCTTAAACGGTTATCTCGCTGGAACGGAGATTGCTGTAGTGACGGCCAGAAAAACCCATATTCAGCAGTTGGCCGAAAAGGGTAGAAGAAATGCAAAAATCTTTCTCAAACTCAAGGAAGAACCGGACCGGTTTCTGGCCACCATTCAAATTGGTATTACCGGAGTCAGTGTCCTCGCCTCTGCAGTTGGAGGCGCAGCTGCCATCGAGGTGATCAAACCAGCCCTTCAGATGGTCCCGATCAAAGCCATCTCGGTTGCCGCTGAACCGATTTCCATTGGGATCGTAGTCGTCGTGATCACCTATTTCTCCGTGATCTTTGGAGAACTCGTGCCCAAGTCCATTGCACTGATGCATCCTGAAACCATCGGGCTCTGGACGGCAAGAACCATCGATGTTTTCTCAAAGATCACCGCTTTCTTTGTCAAGTTCCTCACCTTCAGCACCTCCCTCGTGCTCAGTCCCTTCGGGAGAAAACCTTTTAGCGAAAGGGCCTATATTACAGAGGAAGAGATAAAGCTCTTGATCAAAGAAGGCGGAAAACATGGTGTATTCGAGCCCTCGGAAGAGAAGATCCTCCAAAGTGTCTTTGAATTTACGGACATGTCCGTCAAAGAGGTCATGGTTCCGGACACTCAAATCGTGGCCATCCCGATAGAAAAATCGCCCCAGGAGATCAGGACAATTATAGAAGAGGAACAGTTTTCCCGTTATCCCGTCTATGGAAGGGACATCAATGACATTCGAGGTATCCTACATTCAAAGGATTTCCTCACTGCGTTTACAAAAACAGGACAGGTCGATATTCGTAAGATCATTAAATCCCCTTACTTCATCCCTGAGACAATGAACATCAGTCTCCTCCTGAAAGAGATGCAGAGGAGGAGAATCCATATGGCCATCGTGGTAGATGAATATGGTGGTGTTTCCGGCTTAGTGACCATTGAAGATTTGATCGAAGAGATCGTCGGAGAGATCAGGGATGAGCACGATACGGAAAGCCCCGTGATTCAGTTAAAAGACGGAACCTTCTTGATCGATGCATCGATCAGCCTCAAGGACTTAAAAGAAGACTATCAAATCCCCCTGCCCGAATCACCGGAATATGAAACACTGGCGGGATTCCTGATGGCCACCCTTCAAAAAATTCCTGAAGGCGGTGATAGGGTAGAAGTGGAGGGGAAAAAGATTCACATCATCGAAATGGTCGGCCGCAGAATCTCAAAGGTGAAACTCGAAAAACTCCCCGAACCTGTTCAGGAAGAGGAGTAGGGCATCATAGGTTCTTAAGGCTATTTCTCCCGAAAACCACGTTTGACGGTTGCTTCTTTAACCAGCAAGTGTTTTCCCATGAAATCCGTTCGGTTCAGCATGGAGACAGCTCTCCGAGCTTCCCATTGTGTTGACATCTCAACGAAGGCAATGCCTCTCGGTTGCCCGGTTTGCCTGTCCGCTACAATCTTGACAGATACGACATCTCCAGCTTTCGAGAACAGGGTTTTGAGCTCCAGTTCGCTGGCCTGGGAAGGGAGGTTGGCTACGTAAACCTTCTTATTCATATCATCGCTCCTCAGATATCTCTATTTCCTGAAGCACTCCATACACAGTAGTTTTTTGTCAGTCGGCGGGGGAACGGGGAGAACAACCTCTTTCCCGCAGCCCGAACACAAAACTTTGTAAGATTTTCGATGCCTCAGAGGATTTGACCTTGAAGCATGAGACCTTCCTTGTCTTCTTCGCTGTAACATGGTTTAACCTCTTTTCTGAGAAAACAAGATTAATAACGTTTACCTCGACCACTATAACCCATCCGCCCTCCCCCGGTTTTTCCCTGGTCGGCACGGGGACGGGCCTCATTCACGCTGATCGGTTTGCCCAGAAGGTCTTTTCCGTTAAGGCTTTTAATGGCTGCTTGAGCCTGAGCCGGTGCGGGCATTTCTACAAAACCGAATCCCCGCGACTGGCCAGTGTACTTGTCTTTGATCACTTTCGCTGACGTTACCTCGCCGAAGGATTCGAAAGCCTCCCGGATCGTCGCATCGGTTGCCTCATAGGATAAATTCCCCACATAAATATTCATCATCGTTCTCCTTTCTTGAGTTTACCCTGTTGGTCCCACATTTCTCGCAGCGGGAATGACGGGGTAGTTATTCCTAATTATTAAGGAGTCCATAACTGAAAAGACATGCTCTTCGGAAAGTCTCCCGTAACCCCCCTTCCTCCCCCCTTAATTTAAGGGGGGAATAGAGGGGGGTTATAAGCGAGGCCATTCCTCCCTTTGGTAAAGGGAACAGAGGAAAGATTTAGATTCCGTGTCTATACAACTTTGGACTGATTAATAAGCAAATATCAGCTCTTATGCTGAAAAAAAGCCCGCAAAGAAGTCGTTTAGAGTTCTTGCGGGCATAGACGATAAGCCGATAAGGCTCTGTTCAACTTATTTTGTTAACTCTTTATAAGCCAATTGATCCTTAAAAGCAAGAAAATTGTTTGGACAATACAAGAAACAGCAGGCATGTCAACGTGGGTCTGGCTAAGTTAAGTTGTTGACCTTAGCCCTGGCTCCTAGTTAGCCTTGAGAGACTCGCAATTTTAGTCCCAAAATGACGATCCTAAGACTAAAACTGACATATTTTCTGAGGTATTCATTTATAGGATCAGATACTTACCTGGGTCCGACCCGAGCCCGTTTTAGATGCCGTCAGTTATCAGGTGTTCCTTATGAAGAACCACTGCGTTCTTAGCCCCTTTGGGAACTTTGAACTGACCTCGAAGGCTGACTCTATAAAGTCCATTCTAACATGCCTATTGAGATAAATGAAATGTGCCGCCCTCGTGTATTTATTGCGGGAACGTACCGAATTACCCTTGCCTGGTACCAAGCTCTTCTTTATTTGATATTTCTCCCAAAATTCGTTGCATCATTCAAGAACTCTCGAACAATGCGATTGCAATAATCGACATCGGCAGGGCTATAGCTCGCACTCGCCCCGAGGTGACCGAACATCGTTGGAATCTCTTCGACCCTCACGTCTTTGATATATTTTGCATCTTGCTTCACCTGCTCAATAGGAACCAACACATCGTTACGAGCAAGAAGGAGAAGAGTTTTCGCCTTGATGCTTTTCAGCGCTTTGACCAAATCGCCGTTAAACCCCGGCGTTTCGCCTACATGATGGTTAAAACAAGCGTACGTCTGATAGATTTGATTGTTTGCGTCGGGCGGCCTTTTAGCCATACTATCCCCCTGTCCTGTCAGGAATGGAATAATATCTTTTCCGTTAGGGAACATGTGATTTGCCCCTTCCGGCGTAACCCCGACCAGATAACTGACGTTTGAAAAGAGTCGCCAACCATTTCCAGGTGGTTCTTTATAATTCCCCTCGTTATATGCGGGATCTAACATCAATACCTGATTCCGAAGGTGTAAAACCCCGATGAACCAAGCAGAAGATCGGGCCGCACCTGTGAGCGCCACGACCGAACCCAAAGCGTCCGGATAGCTGACCGCCCACTGAATTGCCTGAAAACCACCCATCGAAGCACCTGCAACTGCCACCAAGCGTTTGATTCCAAACTTCTCGGTCACGAGCCTGTATTGAGAATAGACCATATCTCGGATGTTAAATTTAGGGAATTTCGGTCCCGCCTGAGTTTTACTGTTGCTCGGAGAGGTGGAAAGGCCATTTCCGATAGAATCCGCGCAGATGATAAAGTATTTCTCCGTGTCCAAAGCCTTCCCCTGGCCGATTAAAAAATCGATTCGATGGTGATTGCCTCCTAACGCCGGAGCCATCAGGATAGCGTTAGACTTGTTTTCATTCAGTTTGCCATGGGTGACATACGACATGACAAAGTTCTCAATGACTTCCCCGCTTTCAAGCTTGAGGTGGCCCATTTCGAAGGTTTGATGAGGGGGTTGGTCTGGTGAATGCGCTAAAGAAAATCCCGGCAGTATTGTGAATGCGATAGAACAAACGACCAACAACTTTCTGAAAGAATGCACGAACATAATGACACCTCCTATTATTGACCTTTTTATCAATTGTCCTCCTCAGTCCCGAGACTGGGAAATAAATTCGGCATGTAAAACCAACATTTCATAGTCAGCATAGCCTTTATCCAGATTCCATGGGCGAACAATGGGAACGTAGGTGAAAACGCAACTTAAGATTTTTCTTCCGTAGGTCATCATTATTTTCTGAGCCGCTCGATTTCCTTTTTTATCTCGGCAATCACTTCAATGTTTTTAATTTTGTCTTCGACACTGAACACGATAAAGACTTTTCCTCCAAACTGTTCTTCGAAGTCACGAAAGGATTGTTCCATCCGGGCCGTAACCGAAAAATCGCCGAGGCTGGCATGAGCAGTGATAGGCTTGATCTGGAGGCCAAATGCTTTGTTACCAACCTTACCGATAAAATCAATGTCTCCGGCATGGTCGAGATCCGGATTCGTTTCCTCGAAGACAACATCAGGAAACTCCTTGGCAAGATTATCGTGAACTACCGACTTTTCAGCCAAATATCCGTCAAATGTTCGATGGATCGTCAATTGGTATATATAGTCGATGCAATCCTGTTGGGTCAAAGTAGCTAATGCTTCACGTAATTGTGGGGCAACAATTTCAGTAATCTTTTCATGCAATCGTTGGCCAAGTTCGGTCAGTATTTCTTCGGTGATTTTTATTGTTTGTTTCGTATTTGTAAAAGCATTCTTAAAATACCAATCTTCCCATTCTTGAAATGTTTTTGGCTGGCATTGGCGTATCATCGCCATAACTTCACCTACTTTATTGGTCTTGGTAAGCCCCCATCGCCTATTTCCATAATTCAAGATTATCTCTTTGCTTCCAAAATCTTTAGCGAACTTTTTGAAGGCCATAATTTGAATCCCCACGAAGATTTATGAATTTATCCTTGTATTTGAAATCAATAGAGCAATCTACCTCCGCAAGCCCCTCCTTTATGAGGTGGGAATTAAGAAATGTTTTGTTCTTTAAATAGAGGTAACAAAGCAGGCGATTCTCATTATCGTGCTTCTGATTGTCGAATTTCAGGAAGACCTTTTGCCCTCTTGTTTTTTCAGTAATGAAATTGACTGCCAACCCATTCATTTCCTTATTCTCTTTAACTCCGATCAACCGTACAATCAGTCCGTTGCTGAGTCTAATCAACTCAGGGCTGATGACTTCCTTAACAGAGTAATACTCCTCGCGCTCTCCACTGTTTTCATCTATTTTGGAGCCAAATTGAAGCTTTTTGGGATCTATCTTCTTGTCGAGTTTATGGGGGTCCTTGAAGATATAGGGCAGCTTTTTAATCTCTTCGTTCAGGTCGGTTTTGATAGGGTCTTTTAGAAAAACATATTCTGTTCCATAAAGATCGGTCTGCTCTATCTGTAGCTTTTTCCTGATGGTCGGAATAAAATCTTCGTTTATTTCATAACCGATTGAATGACGTCCCAGGTTACGAGCAGCCATTGAAGTCGTGCCACTACCAAGGAAGGGATCAAGAACTGTATCCTCTGCAAAAGAAAACATTTTTATAAGCCGGGCAGGAAGTTCTTCAGGGAACATCGCAATATGTCCCTCCTGTTTAGCACCTGCAAAGTACCAGTGGCCTGAAAAATATGTATTCCAATTTTCTTTTGATATGATCGACAGTTCCTTTTGCTCTCGGGTCGGCTTAGGTGGATTTCCCTGTTTTTTAAACAACAGAATAAACTCATAATCGAGTTTCAGAATTCCGTTACGGGGATATGGAAAACTCCCCATGATGGTCGCTCCACCGGTTGTATTGGTTGTTGTCACTTTTTGCCAGATGATCGCACCCATGTAGTCGAACCCGATTGTTTCACAAAATTTAATGATTTCGGTTCGAATCGGAATGACCTTGTATCGTCCATAGTAGACAGATCGAGCGAACTGGTCTCCGATGTTTATGCAAAGCCTACAACCTGGGTGCAACACCCGGTAACATTCCTTCCAGGCAAGGTTTAGGTTATTGATATAACTCTCATAGGACTCATGGTAACCTATTTGGTCGTTTGTCCCATAATCTTTAAGCTGCCAGTATGGAGGTGAGGTGATGATTAAATGTACCGATTCATCGGTCACCAGATTCATCTGTCTAGAATCACCATGAATTATTTTGTGGATGGTTTTCATTTTTGAAATTTATTGTAGCCTAAATCAGGCGCGCATGTAAATTAATTTCCATGGTTGAAAAGAAGAAATATCTTTTTTTCCATCCCGTAAATTGTCGATTAAAATATACATATTTAATAAGAATCGGTCAACTGAAACTTCTTGGAAGGATTTGATACTATTTTTAACGTTGTCTCTCTGGATAGGCATCAATCTTAACTCCCTTACACCCTATCCCCTTATCTCCTCAACGCCCAATCTCCCCATCCTACTATTTAGGGGCCTCTTCACGCCCTCCGACGACGATCTCCGGAATCCTCAGGGTGGGTTGGGCATCGGCAACCGGAACACCCTGTCCATCTTTTCCGCACGTTCCAATCCCAAAACCTAAATCGTCTCCCACCATATCAATCTCTTTTAATACCTGTGGTCCATTGCCAATCAAGATGGCTCCACAGACCGGTTCTCCAATGCTTCCTTTTTCGATCAGGTATCCCTCACTGACCTCGAAGACAAAATCACCATTGACCGTATTGACCTGTCCGCCCCCCATCTTCTTTACGAACAGGCCCCTATCCACGGAGCGAATAATCTCTTCGGGCTTTGTTTGCCCGGGAAGGATGAGAGTATTACTCATTCTGGGGATGGGCTTGATCTGATAAGATTCCCTCCTTCCATTTCCGGTCGATGAAACGCCGTCTTTGAAAGCGGACAGACGATCGTAAAGATAACTTTTCAAAATCCCTTTTTCCACGAGAGTGGTCTTCTGCGAAACAACTCCTTCATCGTCAAAGGCATAGCTGCCTCTCTTTTGTGGAATAGTGGGATCATCCACAACCGTGATGAGGGAAGAGGCCACTTTCTCTCCGATCTTTCCCGAATAGACAGAGAGGCCCTGTTGGGCTAGGTCTGCCTCCAGTCCATGGCCTACAGCTTCATGAATCATCGTTCCTCCTGCATCGCTCGAAAGGACTACGGTCATCTTACCCATCGGTGCCTTTCTTGCCGATAGCATCAGAAGCGATCTTCTTGCCGCAATCTCTGCCACTCTCTCCGGGGGGCAGAGTTCAAAGAGCTCAAAACCCATTGTCCCACCGATCGGTTCGTACCCGGTCTGCATGTTTTCTTCCTTGGAGGAAACGACTTGAACGGAAAAGACCATGCCCACCTTTTCCCCTTCTATCCATAAACCTTCCGAGTTGGTAATGGAGACAGACTGACTCACATCCCGGTAGAGGACCTTCACCTGCCGGATGCGGGGATCGAGTTTTCGTGCTACCTCATTGGCCCGATTGACCATCGAGACTTTGTCTCCGATCGGAATGGATTTTGGATGTTTCTCAATCGGGGCACGAGGAGGATGAACCGAAGGGCTGGGAGGAAATGCCCTGCTTGGATCGATGAGGTTGAAGATCTTTCCGCCACGGTCTTCTTTGACTGCGCGACTGACCACACCAGCTAACTGGAGGAGGTCCTCCTCTCCCAGCCGGTTGGTAAAACTGTAAAAGGTTCTTCCATCATAGAGGACACGGAGCCCCAGGCCCATGTCCTGGCCTGAGATCATCTTCTCGATGCGGTCCTCTTCGCAGACAATGGCAACCGAATAGGTCTGCTCAAACAGGATGTCCGCAAACTCCCCACCCTCTCTGAGGGCCTCTTTAAGAATTTTTTCAAAAGGGATATGTTTTATCATTCAATTCTCCTGATATGAAATAGCTGCTAAAAATTCGAAATCCGAATATCGAAGCACGAAACAATCCCAAAATTCAAATTTTCGAATATCTTAAGCAAAACCGTTTTGAATTGTGTATTTTGAATATTCGTGCTTGTTTCGAATTTCGTTTTTCGTGCTTCGGATTTAGGTGATTGCCTCGATTGTTATCTCCTTCCTCAACCCCTCCAGCACCTCCTCCACATCCTTTTCCCAACCCGGCGCGATCATCAACTCCACAATCGCTTCGTGAGGATCCTTCGTTCTCACCACAGCCATCCCCTCATGCGATTCGATGATGAACTTGAAATAGGCAATCTCCTTCCGATGTATCCTGAAATAGCGTGAATGAGTATTCATCATTCAAAGACAAAGGTTAAGGTCGAGGTTGAGGCTTAGAGATTAGACTTCCCTTAACCTTAACCTGAACCTTAGCCTTAACCTTTATTTTTTTGAACGAGCCTCCCGGTCACATCTCCATAGAGTACCACATCTCTGATCGTTCCTTCCATGGGATAGAGATCTCTTGACAACCACCCTTCGATCAAACCCTCCTGGGAATGAGTGATCTCCGGATCGAGAAGAAGTTTAATAAAGTAATCTTTTCCGTCTTTAAGCTTTTCTGATCTTCTCCTTCTCTCCTCCTCTTCTTTCGCCGCCACCCTCACTTCATAGTTTGAAGGACCCTTTTTCGGAAAGGTGGGAACCACATATTTTTTCCCCCTCTCGATCTCTCCGTATACCCCGTAACGAAAATTGTATGAAGCTGTTACGAAATCGTCATAGGTTTTTCCGAGAGGGATCGCTTCTTCTGTCTTCGCGATGGTCCCGTCCTTTCTCCTCCTGGTCTGAACCCATTTCATTCTCTGATAATCAAAAAGATGTGTCCTCTTTCTCACTTTTTCCCCTACCTTAACATTCTCTTCGAATGAAATCGCCCGCAGGCGCCTTCCGTCATCCAACTCTTCCATGACAGAACGATAAGTGTCCACCCGATAACGAGCAATATATCCCAGAATCCCCAAGGTCTCTGTCTGGAGGATGGCCATGTAACGACCTTTCTTGTCCATCTCTTTAAAGGTTAATTTACCAAGGGCTGCCTTTTTAAAAAGCCAGAATCCAACTTCGTAGGAAAGTTCTTCTCCTTTGAAAAATTCTGCGATCGATTTCCCCTCCTGTCTCGATGCACAAAACGAACTTGCTTCTGTTTCTCGCAGATAAAAGGGAAAAACAGGAAGGAGCGAAAATCCCAACATCCACCTGAAAAAATTTCTTCTCGTTAAAACAGCCATTTTATCTATGGTTTATTGTCTATTCGTTATCTTAAATCTACTCAACCTCATAACTCCCCCTCGCCCCCCCTTATAACCCCCCTTCATCCCCCCTTAGTTTAAGGGGGGAATAGAGGGGGGTTGGAGCGTTACATCGTTCATCGTTAAATATGCAGTTCAATGACATCGCCTTCGCTCACCCGATAGTCACGCTTCACCATCTGTCCATCAAATTTACCCGATCCCCAGACCCGGGCATATTTGAGTTTGGCAGCGAAATCTTTATGAACGGAGAGAGCCACATCGTCAATCGTGCTTCCCTTTTTCAGAATCACAGGTTCTGACCGGTCTGCGTCTTTGCCCGGTATTTTTGTATAGACCCGGAGAATATCCAGTCGGCTATAAACTTCTTTCTTCACCTCTTCGAAATTCATCTCCTCTTTTGCAGAAACCGGCAGAATCATCCATTCATTCTTAAAACGGTCCTCGAGCACCCGGAGTCCATTCATTGAATCCTTGAGATCAGCCTTGTTGCCAAGAAGAAGCGCCTTTTTAAAAACCCATCCTTGCTCCAGAAGATCTGCTGAATCTCTGTCCCCTCCCCTTATCTTCATCCGGTTCAACTCTTCAAGAATCACTTCCATCTGGAAGACAGGATCATCTGTCAGATCCAGAACAATAATAAATCCATTGGCATTCCTTAAGAGATTGGGAAATCCGGACTCGATCCGGTCCATTTGAATGGGCGGTGTATCCACGAGCTGAATCTGGAGGTTTTCAAACCTCATCATTCCCGGGATGGGCTTCTGTGTGGTAAAAGGATAATCCGCAACCTCAGAAATAGCGTGAGTCAGGTGAGTAAAAAGATTCGATTTCCCTACATTGGGAAGGCCCAGCAGTACCACTTGAGCCGCACCCTCTTTTTTAACATTATATGCCTGCTCTGCTTTGCTGACCGTGGGTCTCTTTTGCTGCTCCTCTTTCAATTTGGCCATCCGGGACTTCAGCTGCCCCCGGAGTCTCTCCGTCCCTTTATGCTTCGGGATGATGGCCATCATCACCTCAAGGGCTTTGATCTTTTCGGGAACGGATTTGGCCTGCTTGAACTTTGCCTCTGCTTCTAAATACTGTGGGGTGAGGTTGGCCGGCATAATCTTTAAATTCCAATAACCAAATTTCAAGCTCCAAATAAATTCCAATAACCAATGTTCAAAACACAGTAAATTTTATGTCTATTCTGTCTCGGAATTTTGGTCATTGATAAATTGGTGATTATTTGATTATTGGTGCTTGGAATTTGATGATTACCCCTGAGGGTTACACCTTATAAATCTTCCCCTGAATAAAGATATCTACAATCTTCGGGTCGAACTGTTTCCCTTTACACTTCTCCATCTCCGACAGGACATCGTGAAGGGGTTTCTCTCCTCGATGAGGCCGAACGCTGGTCATGGCATCAAATGCGTCAGGAAGGCTGATGATCCGCGCCTCCAGAGGAATATCTTCCCCAGCCAGACCGTCCGGATAACCGCCACCATCATAATATTCATGATGGTGGCGGATCATCGGAATCTTATTCTTGAAAAATTCCACTCCCTCTACGATCTTCACTCCGATCAGCGGGTGCTCCCGAATAAACTGGTACTCTGTGCTATTCAACGGACCCTGCTTCTGAAGAATTTCATCCTTGATGCCAATCTTACCGATATCGTGGAGAAGCGCTCCATATTCGAGGATCTCCAGCCTCTCTTCGGAAAAATCCATCTGTTTGGCGATTGCCAGACTCATCCGTTTCACCCGGTCAGAGTGTCCCCGGGTATAAGGGTCTTTTGCATCGATTGCCTCAACCAGAACCTTGACCGAGTCTAAGTGACTCTTTTTAAGATATCGATAAGCCTGTTGAAGTTTAGCGGTCCGCTCTCCCACCATCTCTTCCAAACGATTGTGGTAGGCCTCAATCTCTTCTTCGAGTCGCTTGCTTTCGAGGGCTTTCTTCACACTCATGACGATCAGGTCAAGGTCTGCCGGCTTGATAATGAAATCATAAGCTCCGAGTCTCATTGCATTGACTGCCAGATCGATTTCCGGGTAGGCGGTCACCATGATCATCTTCACCTTGGGGTCGATGGCCTTGACCTTCTGTAAGAGTTCGATCCCATTCATCTCGGGCATGTTGATATCGGAGATGATGAGGGAAAAGTTGCCTTGGTAAAAATGGCTGAGGGCCTCCTTCCCATTATTGGCCGTGATGCAGGAATACCCTTCCTTCCCCAACCTCTTGAACAAAATATTACAAATCACCTCCTCATCATCCACAATTAATATCCGATCCTCCATACTTCCTCCAAATTAAATTAGGGACACTTTATTATTTTGTCTATACATTTTTCAGAGCATAAATAAAAATTATTAGAATTAGGGCAGGTTGTCAAGGACGGTTACATGAAAAGATATAGCGTAACTTATGAAGACATTACCCCGAGATTGTTATTTCTGCTCAATCACAGTGGCGATGTGGCGAATCATCTGGCGATGCACATCGTAAAAGATGTCGGGAGAAAGGAAATAGTCAGGGCTCTCTTTATAAAAGGAAGAGATGAGCAACTTTGCTGCGGCATCGATATCGCGCGTAGCCCCATAGGCTTCTTCCATCTGCAACCGCTTCTTTTTCGCCATCTCAATCGTCATTGGAATGAACTGTCTGGCTTCTTCCCCGACCACATATCCATAGTGGTCGGCGCAGTAGTAATCCACTTCGAGAGACTTTAATCGTTCAAGACTCTCCTGATATTTGGTGAAGTTCGAGTTTCCAGAAGTGATGATCGTTTCATCAAAGGGAATGCCTCCTCCGTCCGTTGGAAAGAGAGTTTTCAGAGCGGAGACGTAGGCGGCAATACAGCATGAAGAGTGACCCGGAGTTTCAAAGACTGACAGGGTTAGGTCGCCCAAGTCGATTTTCTCGCCTTCCCGAACAATTCTTCCACGGATATCATCCCTCCACTCCAGATCATATTTTGAGTAAACCTCTTCTCTCCCCATCCTCTTGGCCACGTTCCTACTGAACTGATTGATCGTGACAATTGCTTTCTCCATTTTTAGAAGTTCCCAGGCCCTTTCCGAACCGCAGACCTCGATCTGTGGGTTACGGCGTTTAAAAAATGGAATGATCCCTACATGGTCAAAATGGGAGTGAAGGATGAGGATCTTATTGATCTTGCTCTCGTCGATTCCAAATTCTTCAATCTGTTCAAGAATGTCCGGAATGATGTAGCTCATCCCGCCGCTGATGATCATTGATCCATCTTTCCCCTCTAAAAGATAGACCCCTGATTCCTTCCGGCCTAAAAACCAGACTCCCTCTCGAACTTTCCCCGATTTTCGAATCCTCATCGCTTTGATACCTTTCCAGACAGAATAGTTTCAATATAACAAACTGGTCGGATTGAGGCAATGCTGGCAGCAGGAACTCAGATTGAAAATACTGGATTCCCCCGTATCCGGTACGGGGCAGGCTAAATCAAGTCCGGATTGATAGCATTCCAACATTATTGCTGAACTAACCTGCTAAACATGTAGAGACCAATTAACGGAGATGGTGCTTCTCGGCCCAAAGGGCTACATGGATGGGGCTTTCCAGGACTTCTACCCCTGCTGAACGTAGAGCTTCCTCTTTGCCTGCCACGGTCCCGGCTGAACCCCGAACAATCGCTCCTGCATGTCCCATGCGCTTTCCTTCAGGGGAGCGCCGGCCTGCAAGGTAAGCGGCAACAGGCTTTGTCATCTTCTCCTGGATAACCCGGGCAGCCTTCTCTTCCTGGTCTCCTCCAACCTCCCCCACGATGATCACTCCATCTGTATCTCTATCCTCTTCAAAGAGCCGGAGGATGTCTACCAAATTGGTCAGGACCACAGGGTCAGCTCCCATGCCCACAACGGTGCTCTGTCCCACTCCGCATTCCGAGAGAATGCCCGCGAACTCATAAGAAAGGGTTCCACTCCGGGAGATGATCCCAACCCTCCCGGGCGCAAAGAGAGAAGCCGGCATGATGCCCATCTTGCCTTTTCCCGGAACCAGAATCCCGGGGGTGGTGGGGCCAAGGGCATAGACTTCCTTTTCAATGGCATAGGCTCTCATCTTCATCACATCGTGGACGGGAATGTGCTCGGGAATCATCACAATCAGTTTCACGCCCGCATCCACTGTTTCTAAAAAAGCATTCAGGACAAAAGCGGCTGGGATAAAAAAGACAGAGGCGTTTGCACCGGTCTTACTCACCGCCTCTTCCACGCTGCTGAAAACAGGCACTCCTTCAACCATTGTCCCTCCTTTTCCGGGAGTGACGCCAGCCACCACCTTTGTTCCATAGGCAAGCATCCAGTGGGTCTGGAGGCTTCCAATCCGTCCGGTAATCCCTTGCACGATGACCCGCGTGGAGTCATTTATGAGTATGCTCATGGTTGTTTCCTGTTTTAGCAAGATTAGAGTTCATTATGCTTTTCCAACCAAGTCAAAGAGTCGCTCAACAGCTTTTTCCGTTGCGGCTTCAGTGACCACGTGGACACCTGCTGAGCGAAAGATTTCCCAGGTCTCCTCCTGATGGTTTCCAAGAGCCTTGGCAACGATCGGTATCTTTACATGGTGTTCCTTGATATAGCGTACCACTCCCTTGGCCCCTTCATGAATGGGATTGATGCCTCCATAGATGTTGATAAGGATTCCCCGAAGATTTCCTTTCATCATGATCAGGTCCATGCATTTGTAGAGAAGCTGCTCTGTGATACCTCCTCCTGTTTCGAGGAAATTGGCAGGCTTCATCTTTTCTCCAATCATGTCAATGGAGGCCATCCCCAATCCGGCTCCTGAAGAGATGAGCCCGATATCTCCCCCGAGATCGACATAGGTGACACCAATCTCCCTGCCTTTCCGTTCCAGAGGATTCTCAATCCGTTCCAGCCGATCTGGCAATGGATGTTTACTCCTTGAAAGAGCGGAGTTGTCCAATTCCAGAACAGCATCTACTGCCAGAAGGTCGTGGTTTGGAAGAAGAACCAGAGGGTTGATTTCCGCAATCAGGGCTTCGTAGCGTATGAAGGTACGATAGAGCTTAGCAATGACATCCGCCCAGGCGACGAGGAGATTCTGGTTTAATTCAAATTTCTGTAAAAGGGCAATGGCCTGATGGGGGTCCAAAGGTTGGAACGGATCTATCTGAATGGTTGCGATTTTTTCGGGACCTGATTGCGCTGTCTTTTCAATATGAATGCCGCCCTCAGTGCTGGCAACAATCACAGGCTTCCCCGAATATCCATCCACGGTAATGCCCGCATAGAGCTCCTGTGCGATGTCCGCCTTTTCAACCACCAGGATCTTTCGTACAGGCAGGCCATTGATCGCAGAACCAAGAAGAGTCCTGCCGATCTCTCCGAGCTCTTCCGGATTCGATGCGATCTTGATTCCTCCGGCCAAGCCACGGCTGCCCACCAGCACCTGGGCTTTGGCCACTACCGGATACCCGATTTTTTCGGACACGCGAAGCGCTTCTTCCGCAGTCTCCGCAACCCCGCGCCTCGGAACAGGGATTCCCATCGTCTCAAAGATGTCCATTGCCTCAAATTCATGGAGTCTCATGATAATTCCTCTCACACCTTTTAACTTTATAGAAAAAAAGGGCCAGACAGAATGTCGATGTCCAACCCTTTTAATTTCTGGTGGAGCAGAGCGGGATCGAACCGCCGGCCTCCAGAGTGCGATTCTGGCGCTCTCCCAGCTGAGCTACTGCCCCGGAAAATGCGACTATGTTTTAGTCGCATTTTACAATTAACCAATAAAGCTTAAACTATGAACAGTTAACAATATGAGGATAATGTCTTTAAATATCTTTTCAGTTTCGTGCCGATCTCCGGATGCCTCAACCCAAAAGAAAGATTCGCCTGCAGATAACCAAACTTATCCCCTGCGTCGTAACGGTCTCCGATGAACTCATATCCATAGATGGGAACTTCCCGGTTCAGCTCCTTCAGACCCTCTGTGAGCTGAATCTCTCCTCTCCGGTCAGGCTTGACCCTTTCCAGTATATCAAAGATGCGGGGAGGAAGGATATACCTTCCGATGATGGCAAGATTGGATGGCGCTTTCCCCTTCTCGGGTTTCTCCACCATTTCTTCGACAGAATAAACCCGGTCCATCACCTTTTTACCCTTGATGATTCCATAGAGATGCGCCTCCTGCCTCGGAACCTTTTGAATGGCAATAAGCGCTCCATCCATATCCTGATAGATCTTCATCATCTGACGGATGCATGGGACATTTGCATCGATCAGATCATCACCTAACAGAACAGCAAAAGGTTCCTTCCCAACGACCCTTTTCGCACAGAGGATCGCATGACCCAAGCCCAGAGGCTCCTTCTGCCTCACCGAGACCAGCGTCACCATCCCGGAGATTTCCTGGACGACCTTTAGGAGGTCATCCCTTCCCTTCTTTCTGAGATGGTTCTCCAATTCGGTCGAAGTATCGAAATGATCCTCAATCGAACCCTTCTCCCTGCCGGTGATGAGGATCACCTCTTCAATGCCTGATAAGGCAACTTCCTCCATAATATACTGGATGGTAGGCTTATCAACAATGGGCAAGAGTTCCTTGGGTACAACTTTCGTCGCCGGAAGAAACCGGGTGCCGAAACCTGCTGCTGGAATTACTGCTTTTTTTACTTTCATAGAAGCCCCAGAAGTCTCCGAATCGTGGTTTTTAATTCTGTCAGGTCCGCGCACTTGACCACATAGGCATCGGAAGCCCAGGTCGTCAGGTCCTGTTTATACTCCCCATAAGCAGAACACATGACGATGGGGAGTTGCCTCTCAGTCTCGCGGATCCGCTTGAGCGTCTCAATGCCGTTGAGTCCAGGCATCTTGATGTCGAGGGTGATGAGGTCCGGCTTGAATAACGGAAGTTGTTCAAGAGCTTCTAAACCATCCCTGGCCACCTCCACGACAAAGCCCTCTTCCTCAAGCTCTTCCTTATAGAGAAGGCGGATGCTCTCTTCATCATCGACGACCAGGATCCTCTTCATTTCTCTCGCACCTCCTGTGCCGGAAAGGTGAGGATGAAGGTCGCACCCGTTCCGGGATGGTTGTTCACCTCGATCTGCCCCTGATGAGAAGTAACAATCTTATGGATGATGGGCAACCCCAAGCCTAACCGGTTGTCTTTTGTCGTGTAAAAGGGGTTGAAGATATGATGAAGCGCCTCAGGATCAATGCCACCACCAGTATCCTCAACCTCGACTCCAACCCATGAGACCCCATTCTTCTTGTAGGGATGAATGCGGATGGAAAGCTTTCCTTCGCCTCTCATCGACTCATAGGCATTGCTCACCAGGTTGAAGAAGGCCTGCTTCAATTGATAGTAGTCACCTTTGACCGGGGGGATCTGATCCGAAAACGATTTCATCAGTTGAATCCCCCCATTTCTTAACCCTTCTGAAATCATGGAGAGACTCTCCTCTATCACCTCCCGCAGGTCCAGCATCTTCAAGCATATCGCTTCTTCTTTGGTGTAGGTGAGGACATTACTCAGAATGTTTTCGACCCTCTCCACTTCCTTTACGATGGTCCGGGTATACCGTTTCTCCGAGGCATCTGCCGGAAGCGCGCGATCGAGGCGACGCGCAAATCCTCCAATGGAGACGAGTGGGTTTCTAATCTCATGGGCAATGGAGGTGGAGAGTTCCCCTAAGGCCGCCATCTTCTCCCGATGAACCAGGAAGGTCTGGGCTTCTTTCAGCTCCTGGTGAATCTCTTCTAAATTGCGATAGAGCAGGGTATTCTCAATGGCCAACCCTGCTTGGCTTGCAAACATGGTGAGATAACGAATATCCTCGTCGGTGATGGTATCCTGATTGAAGAGGTTATCGACCAGGATCACCCCAATCACTTTTCCTTTTCCCCAGAGTGGAACTGTGGCAAAAGCATACACCTTGGGATCGCGGCTGAGATGCTCGCCCACATAGCATCCCACTTCCGAGCTGAGATGGCACCCCCTCTCGCACCGGGTCTGAACCCATTCCTCTTCACCCAGAGGAAACCGGATATTAAAGGGTCTTCCCTCGAGAACAGTCTTCGAAATAATACATTGCCCATCTTCCAGTGGAATCTGAATCTCCTTAACGATGGAATTGAGGACGGAGTGGTTTTCGGTGGATGACTCGATCTGAGTAACCAGCTCAGAAAGATTTCTGCTTCGTTGGGAAAGAGCAGGCCAGATTGTTCCTGCCTCCTCTGCACTGTTCGGCCCAACAGCCATCGTTCCTTTGACAACATGCCCTTTTTCATCGACGAGAAAGAGCATGGCCCGGTTGAATCCAAGCCCATTGCCGATCGTGATGGCGGTCAAGGTCATATGGACGATCCGCTCAAAATTGACGGTGGTGAGCAATGCCTTGTTCAACTCCCACAGGGTTGAGAGCTGCCTCACTCTTCTCTCATCATCATCTGCTCCACGGTGGAGCTGATCATTTCGGATCGTTACTCCGATTTCCTTTGCCAGAAGGAGAAGGAGTTCAGTCTCGTTTGATGAAAATGTTCGGCCTTTTGAAAAACCAATATAAATGATTCCCTGAATAGAATTTTCATCAGAGAGAGGAATGCAACCAAAAGCCGGACAGACCAGATCCCTCTCTTCCGGAAGAATCGTATCTTCCTTAAAAGGCCTCTCCTCATCCACCCACAGGGGTTTTTTCTCTTCTATGACCCGGGAGAGAAATCCCTCTTTCAGAATCATCTCCGGTCGCAGAAGGAGCGAGCGATCCGATTGAAAACCGTTGGTGATGCACTGAAAAATCTTTTCCAGCTTCGTCTCAATGGGAAATGAGGAGACGGAAAGTTCGATCGTCGTCTTTAGAAGATCATAGCCATTAGGATGATCGGACATAGCCTGTTACTTGGCCTCCCTCAAATACTCTGCGGCTTCTTCAGGAGGGGTCGGGTTGATATAGAATCCTGTTCCCCACTCGAACCCGGCTACCTTCGTCAACTTGGGCATGATTTCAATGTGCCAGTGGTAATAGTCCCGGTCCTGCTCCGGAGAGGAAGAGGTGTGGATGATATAGTTATATGGAGGATCGTCAAGAACCTGTTTCAATCGTTTCAGGGTGTCAGAGAGAATTTCAGCGGCCTGCCCATAGATGGAGTTCTCCATCAGTTCATAACTGGTCTGGTGGATCTTCGGAAGAATCCAGGTCTCAAAGGGAAACCGCGAGGCAAAGGGAGCGATGGAGACAAACCCGCTGTTCTCTGTGATCACCCGGCTCCTCTGCCGGAGTTCCTGGCGGATGATATCGCAGAAGACACACCGATCTTTATAGAGAAAGTAACTTTTCGCCCCTTCGATTTCCTCACGCACTCTTGTGGGAACAATAGGGAGAGCAATGATCTGGGAGTGGGTATGTTCAAGAGAGGCTCCAGCCGCAGAACCATAATTTTTAAAGACCATGACATAGCGAAGCCGATGATCCCGCCTCAGGTCAACGATCCTCTCCCGGTAAGCCCAGAGGACATTTTCCACATTCTTTAACGGGAGAGTGGACAGGGTCTCGGAATGCTGGGGCGTTTCAATCACCACTTCATGGGCCCCGATTCCGTTCATCTTATCATAGATCCCCTCGCCTTCCCGGTCGAGTTCCCCCTCGATCCGGAGGGCGGGGAATTTATTCGGGACGACGCGCAGCGACCAGCCTGGTGAATCCGGAATGACTCCATTATCCCGAAAAGCCAACACCTCCGGAGGAGTCCGGTCCTCATTTCCCTCACAGAGAGGGCAGAATCCGCCAACGGGCCTTCGTTCTTCTGGCACAAAATCTGAGGGCCTTCTACTCCGTTCTGTTGCAATGATTACCCATCTTCCATGGATGGGATCCTTTCTCAATTCAGGCATAATAGTCGCTTAATGAAATGGGATCTAATTTTGCTACTCTGCGACAACGGAATGAATCACTTTTAAATAAGTCTAAATCCGAAGCACGAAATTCGAATTTCGAAACAATCCAAAATGACCAAATCATAAATGTCCTAAACAAAAAAGTTGGGAACGCATATATGCGTTCCTTATTAGAATTTTGGAAATTCGGATTTGTTTCGTATTTCGATATTCGGATTTCGAATTTTTAACCCTCCAAACCCTGCTTTGTTCTGGATTCCCCAGATTAGGTTAGTAGATGCTAATTCTTAAGAAGGAAATTTTTTCTTTGGTTTCGTTCCCCTGAGCCTCTCTTTCCGCTCCAGATCCTCCAATTCGGTTTTGCAATCGATGCAAAGTGTGGTGACGGGTCTGGCCATCAGCCTCTTCTCGGAAATTGATTTGCCGCAAGTCTCACAAATACCAAAGGTCCCGTTGTCAATCCGGTCCAGGGCTTCCTTCACCTTCAGTATCAGTTTTCTTTCCCGATCTTTGATCCTCAGAAGAAAGTTCCGATCCGATTCAAGTGAAGCCCGATCCGTGGGATCGGGAAAATCTCCATTGCGATCATGACGCATATCGCTACAAGTCTTTCCGGCTTCTATTAACAGATTATGAAGCTGACCCTCAAGAAATCCTTTAAAATAGATAAGTTTCTCCTGATCCATTCCTGTTTCTCTCCTGCTATCCGACGAAAAACCTTTCATCGGTAAAAACCTTATATTTCAACTTTGTAATTTTAGAATATTTTCCCAACGAAAAGCAAATCCTAAATTGGGGCAGAGAGTGATGTACTTTTCGTATGGGGAAATTGTTTAATTTGGGAGACTTCTTGTGGGTGGATAGTTTCTGAAAAAGGAAGGTTTGAATTTAGATGGTTAACATCCCTCACTTCATTTTATCCAAAAAAACCGTTCACTTTTTTTGACTACAGGCCCTCTGGCTTACCAGCCTCCGCCGCCGCCTCCGCCTGAAGATCCACCTCCTCCAGAGCCACCTCCACCGCCCCCACTTCCACCAAAGCCCCCTCCTCCGCTACTTAAGCCAGGAGACGAGGATGAGAGAACATTTGTAAACGAGTCGCCAAAGTAAGATGAAAATGTGCTTGCCGAGGCAAGACCGGTTCCCATCCCTGAATACCATGTGGGTGAATATCCTGTTGCTGACAGGTTCGCAAGGACGTCTGAAAACTGCTCTCCCCATCTCTGCTCAACATCGAGGGCAAGGGCATAGGGCAGATATTTTTCGAAAAGTTCCGGGGTCTTCTCAGGCGGGTTGAGCATATTGAGCCGGTCCTTCTCGGTAGCCACGAGGAATTGTTTGAACCCTTTTATCGCGTCGAGGATTTTTCTGGTCTCTGGGGTGATATTTTTAAGAAGAAAAAAGAATACCACATTCACCAGCAAGACAAAAGGAATCAAGAGTCCCACTGCAAACGACATGCTGAAGAAGAAGTAGTAAATGACAAATGCCTCCGCACCCAGAAAGGCCAGCGTGAACAATGTCATGAACAGAATAGAAGGAATCTGGAGGAGCCTTCTCTCAGGAAAGGGCCTCTGAGGCTCATCCAGCTTTTTATCATTCCGGGCACCAGAAAGCCGAACGTGTAAAAACTCCAAGGCGTCAACCAGAAACAGATGAAAATAAAGGCTGGGAGATAATATGTTTCATTCGCATCGATTCCGCCGCCGATCAAAAAAGCAATGAACGAAAGCATAAGGCCAACCAAAAAATATTTTTTATTAGAAAAGAAATATTTTCCTAACCGATATTTTAATTTCAGATGGTTCTCCAGGTCTCTCATGGCACTTCTGATCTTGGAGCCGTTCTTTTTTTCCAGAACCATCTCCTTTTCAGAATTGAGAAGCCTTGAAAAGACGAATATCTCGTCTGCGGAGAGAGGAGCCTTCTCTTTCTCCCTTCTCAAAAGTTTATACTTTCCATCCTCCTCTTCGATGGAGAGATGCCTTTTCACCGCCATATTAATGATTGCGGCAGCAAGGGTCTTATCATCATATCCTTTTCTCAGAAAATATCTGATGTCTGCAGGGCTCATACGCTCGGGGGGAGTATATTGGACGACCGTCACCTCCTTTCTCGGGTCTCTCCCCACCTTGGCCCAAGCGAACAGGTAGTAACCCAGGACAACCAGAAGACCGATGAAACCATAGAAGAAATCTCTGTTGTCCTGGTAAAAATGTTTAAGCTTTGTCTTTGTATCCGGTGCGGTCACAAAGCCTTTGGGCCATGAAAGGGCGATGGTAAATCCTTCGTATCGGGCAAGGGGTCTAGTTGTCTCATATATAATCCGCCCGTCGAAATCAATCTCCGCTTTAAAATCTTTCCCTCTCTCTCCCGAAAGCCCTGTATAACCAGTATGGTTGATGATCTTCTGGACAGCGCCCTGAGGCAGGGTTACATGGGCTGAGGATTTCTCAATAGGGAAGTTCCAGTCATTGCCCGTTACATTCCAGTAGAGCTCGTCATAATCCTTAAAAAAACCGAGCTGCCGGTCTGTTTTATAGACAATGGTATAGGTATGCTCGCCCGGAGGAATCAATGTGTCCTGATCGCCGATGTAGGTTCTGACACCATTGAGGATACCTTTTTGAAAATATTTTTCCGGTCGGTCATCTCTGAGGACTTCCTGAACAGAGAAACCCACGGTGCGGTTGCCCCAGGGCTGGTTGTATCTGGTGGGAAAGTCGCGATAAATCCCGCGCTTGATCTCCTTGCCTTCACTGGCGACTTGAATCGTCTCCTTCACGGTGAGGGATGCATCCTCGTGGACCGTGATATCGCTGTGAAACCTGAGGATCCTCTCCTCTGCGCTGGAGAAAGAAACCCCTAAGATAGTGAAAAGAATGATTAGGATGAGGTAGACCTTTATTGTTCTCATCAACGTATCTCTAATTGCTCTTTTTAATAGATCGTTTGGGGTCCTTATTTAAAGTTATGAAATATCGTTCGGCTTTTTTGACGGCGGGCCAGAGACCAAGGTTCATGGGGCCGAAGATGATCAGGCTTCTTCTGAGATGAAAGGGATGGAAGATCCTTTTCGCCATCGAAGAAGGAGAGTAGAAAGACCGATTCACCTTCCAGAACCCTTCCTGAAGCTCCTCCACAGTCATTTTCTTCGGCTGGAAAACGACCGTTGCCATATCGTACTTCGACCAGTCCTCCGTGAGGAGTCTCCCTTCCTTCTTTAATCTCTGGTAGATCCGTGTCCCTGGAAATGGGGTAAGAATAGGAAGGAACGTCCCGTCGATCCTGTTTCGATTGGCAAACTCCAGAAATTCATCGAAGACCGAAACATCGTCATAATCGTATCCAAAGACAAAGGAACCATAGACTCCGATGCCTGTATCATGAAGCCTCTGGATCCCCTTCTCATACATCTTTACCCGATTTATTTTCTTTCCCATCAGGTCGAGGTTCTCTTCGCGAAGGCTCTCAAACCCGATAAAGAGTCCGTGACATCCGGCTCTCGCCATGAGTGAAAGGATCTCTTCATTTTCGGCGATATGAATCGGCCCCTGACTCACCCACCGCAATCGGTAATGGGAAAGCATCGTCAGGAGTTCCCTCGCATAGGAGAGGTTTCCAACGAGATTGTCATCAACAAAGAAGATGTAGGCTTTTGAACGCTCCAAGGATTGAATCTCCTTTTCGACTTCGAAAATCGGCCTCATCCTATAAGTTTTCCCATGAAGGGCAGTCACCGAGCAGAACTCGCAGTCATAGGGACATCCCCGGGTGGTCTGTATCAGGTTGTGAAAGAGGTAGCCTTTCCGGGGAAGAAGATCCCTTCGGGCAATGGGAAGACGACTCAGGTCAGTTCTTTCTTCCTGTTGGTAAAAAGGTCTAAGTGATCCTTTCTCTGCATCCTTTAAAATATCAGCCCAGATTTCATCCGCTTCACCAATAACAACGCTGTCTGCATGTCGTTTTGCCTCTTCAGGAAGCCACGAGACATGGATTCCTCCCATGACCACCTTCTTTCCCTTCTGCCGGAATTGATCCGCAATCTCATAGCCTCTTGGGGCAAGTGGAGTGATGGCTGTAATCGCGACTAGATCAACGTCCTGATCAAAGTCAATTTCAGAGATGCTCTCATCAATGACGCTGACCTGGTGTTGGGCAGGAGTCAGGCTGGCAAGAAGTGAGGTAGAGAGGAGTGGGAATTTAAAGGCGATCACATCCCAGAAACTGTCTTTGGGCCATCTGGGGATGATCAGGGCAATTTTCATCTACGTTTCAATCCTCTCAAAAGCCTCTCGATGGATCTCACCTCTACTCCTTCCGGAACATTCCATCGGAAGCTGTCTTCGGGCAGGGAGGGATTGATAGAAATTCCTCTCAATCGCAAATCAATGCGGGTCTCTTTCTCCACCAGTTCAATCTGGATGCGATTGGGAATCTCATTCCCTTCGCCCTTTTCTGAAGAGATTTTGATTTCCCCTGCCTTTGCCATCACATTTTCAAACTGGGAGACTTCTCCAGTATAGGCCCTTTTCTGGGGCGGAATCAGGAGAAAGAACTCACCGTTCCGGTAGAGTGCATCGAAAAGCCCCATTCCCAATGGGTGATAGCCGAGGAGCCGAAATTTATCGGGCTTTTGATAGAGGAGAAATCCATTAAGGATAAAGTTCATCTCCTCTCCATCTCTCACTGTTTCGATTCGGATGGAGGCTCTTGCCTGAAGAGATTCTGCAGGGGAAAACTTCTCAAGAAGTTTGATGACCGGATTTTCAAAGGGTGGCTTCTCGGGGGGGATGATTTCAATCTTCTTAGGACATCCTGTAAGAAGAATTCCTAAAAGTAGTAGACTGAAACATAGGAACCGATATTTATTATCTCTCCACTGTTCCCCCCTCACCCCATCTCTTCCCCTTTGGAGACTGTGTCGTAATGTCATTGCGAGGGAGTGAAACAACCGAAGCAATCTCATACGGTATTGATAATCCTTAGATTGCCACGCTCCCTCTGGTCGCTCGCAATGACGAAAAGGGGATTGCGACACAGCCACCTGGGGGAGAGGGGATAAAAACGAATACGATTTTCGAACCATTTAAGATTCTCCTCTCTCAAATTTGCTCCAAATTACTTCGGCTGTCAACTCTCCCGAAGCTACCACAGCTGCGATCCCTCCGCCTGGCGATGTCCAGTGTCCGGTTAAAAAGAGATTTGGAATAGGAGTTGTCCGCTGGAGACGGTGGATACCGGATTGGCTTGGGATCTGGGCCCATCCATAAGCCGCTCCTGAAAGATTCCCTGTCCATTTCTCAATTGTCTTTGGAGTGGCCTCTGCTTTAACCAGAATCCTCTTCCTCAGGTCAGGAATCAGAACCGCCGCTCTGGAAATGAGAAACTCAGAGAGTTCATCAATGGTCTTTTGAGCCCACCCTCCACTGAAATGATACGGAGCCTTCATGCTCAAGCAGAGCGTGCTCTTTCCTTCAGGCGTATGAGAGGGATTGACTTTGGATGGAGCAAGCAGATAGAAAGGCGCTCCACCAGGAATCCGATTTTCATAGAGGGCTTGATACTCCTGCGAAATTTGATCGTCTGGAAAAACCTCGTTATTGGATATAGAAAGCTCTTCCAAGCTCCCATCAATTCCAAGATAGAGGATAAAATAAGAGAGAGAGGGCCTCATCCCTTTCAGTTTCGACCTATAGGCCATGGGGATACTATCCTCACTGAGAAGAGTGGAAAAAGTCGCTTGTGCATCGATATTGGAGATAATAACCTTTCCTGTCAATTCTTGGCCATCTGTTAGTTTGATGCCGATAGCTTCTTTTTTATTCATTAGTATTTTTTCAACTTCCTGCCCGGCAATCATTTTCCCATTCATCCCCTTGAAAGCCTCCCCCATTGCCAGCGGAAACTGTTCCACCCTTCCCTCCAAACATGAGACGCCGTGGTTGAAATAGGACATCTCAATCCCTGCCATTCCCACCACAGAGATTTCTTCTGGAGGAAGCAAGGCATAAGAAGTTCGAATGGAGAGGATGGTTTTCAAGAAAGGATGAGAGATGTATTCACCGAGGAGTTGTCCAAAGGTCTGATCTTTATATCTCAAGAGAAAAGGAAACTGCGAACTGAGGGAAGACGGATCGAACCAGTTGAGAGATGAAGGGACATGAGAAAATTCATCAAAGATCTTTCTCAGAACTTCGTAGACCTGGCTAATCCCTTTTCTCTGATCTGGAAAGACTCTAGAGAGGTGTTCGATGTGAGTTTCAAGTTGAGAAGACTGAACGATCTTCTGATCCGGGAAGTGATACTCCCTTGCCGGCTCAAGAGGGATAAAGCGGAGGTGATGAAGAATACCCAACTTTCTCAGTAAATTCCAGATTCGTCCTCCCTCCTGGCATTCACCCAACGATTGGACAGAGAGATCGAAAGAGAACCCTTCTTTCTGAAAAGAGGAACAGCAGCCGCCAATTTTTTGGTTTTTTTCAACGATCAGCACTTTCAGCCCTCTTTGGGCTAAAAGGCAACCGCAAGTCAGGCCAGCCACTCCTGCTCCGATGATGATGACATCCATGTCAGACATAATGTCAGCAGTATAACACAACTTTTCGGATCACGTCGAACCATCAGCACTCATATCAATATCTCTTTCTCTTTGATCGAAACCCATTGGATCAGTGGCTGAAAAAGTCTTATTGTTCTACAATAACCTCACAGGATATCAGTATGGATGAAGGCGGAAAATTTATTTCGGGCATCGTACCCCCTAAAGAGCTATCTGATCCCGCCTGGTGGTTCATCTTCCAGGAGAATAAACTTCTTATCTATCAAAAAACCGAATCCATAATCCTCCCCTTCTTGATGGACTTAAATGAGTTGGATCTAAGCGTTTTAAGGCAAAACTACCTCGGCAAGTTAAATAATCATCATTGTTATGCATGTGAAGCAGTAGATGGAACGACTCCCCCGGCAGGGATGACGTTTGAAGGGTTGCGCCAAGTTTATGGCCGCTTGGACGAAGACCTCTTCTGGATTGCAGCTCGGGCCGTTCAAATTGTGGATTGGGATCGGACACACGAGTTTTGTGGCCGATGCGGAGTTCCGTTGAAACTGAAAACAACCGAACGAGCCAAAGAATGTCCCCAATGTAACCTTCTCCATTTCCCTCGTCTCGCTCCAGCCATCATTGTTCTTGTCGAGCGAGGTCAGGAACTCCTTTTGGCCAGATCCCGACATTTCCTTCCAGGAATGTACAGCGTTCTTGCTGGTTTTGTTGAACCGGGAGAATCGCTTGAGGAGGCCGTAGTGCGTGAAGTGAAGGAAGAGGTAGGGGTGGATATTAAAAACATTAAATACTTTGGAAGCCAACCCTGGCCTTTCCCTCATTCTCTTATGATTGGATTCACAGCTACTTACGCTAGCGGTGAGATTTCCCTGAATGATTCGGAAATCGAAGACGCGGGCTGGTTCACCGTCAACAAACTCCCACGTATCCCTGGTAAAATAAGTATCGCCCGAAAACTAATCGACGGGTTTCTCGCAAAACAGGGAAGTATTTTTGAAGATTGATTTGCACTGCCATCCCTTGCTCTTCAGGGGCATCCAAACCTTTAAAATTTGAACGATACAAATGATCAACCAAAAGGCAGGAATGGCTTTTATGGAGCCCCACGGGCAAAGCCCGTAGTTCCCAAGAAACGCCCACAAGGGGTGAACATTCCGTACCAGAGGACCAATTCACCCGCGGGTACAACCCCTGCCTACTGGCAGGCCCCGAACCTAACATGGTACGGGGCAGGCAGGCGTGGTCCTTTTGGTTCGGGATAGAGAAAAATCTCTCCTGAATTTAAAGGGTTGCCCGTTACCGACGGACTGGATAGAATAAAAAACCATCTTCTTTCGTCTAATGGATTAAAAGGTTAAAATTATGGTAGAAGGCTTTAACATAAAAGGAGGGGACTTATGAAAATATTAAGATGGGTGGTGCTGATGGCGGTACTCATTTTTCTTCCTACAATATCCTACCCGGCAACCCTTGGGGGTTTACGCATTAGCTTCATTGAAGGCGACGCCCAGGTCAATACAGAGGACACAGGTGATTGGGTCCCTGCATCCATCAACATGCCATTGAAAGATGGGGATCGAATCTGGGTACCTGAAGGGAGCCGGATTGAGCTTCAGTTAAGGGATGGAACCGCCCTGAGGCTTGATGAAAAAACCGCTTTCGATGTCCTCACCCTTGAAAAAAATTCCTTTCAATTTTATCTCCCAGAAGGTCGGGTTTATGCTAATTTCAAGGGATTAAGAGACACCGTTCTCCAGATTGACACACCCATGTCATCTGTTAGAGCTCATGATCGGGCAATCTTTCGAATTGACCTATTGGATGATCGTAGTACAGACATATCCGTATACATGGGTTCTGTTACGGCAGAGAACCAAGATGGGAGACTCAGAGTGGATCAAGACAGGACCCTCGCCCTGAGGGATGGACTTCCCACAGAACTCGGTCCCATAGGCCCACCAGATGCATGGGAGGAATGGAATCGTAACCGAAACCAGAAGTACGCTTATCGTCGCGCCCCTTCTCGATATCTTCCCGAAGAGCTTTCCCCCTATTCGAACGACTTTGAAGATAATGGAAGATGGGTTTATGTGAGGGAATACGGTCATGTCTGGACTCCTACGATAGTCGTTTCCGCAGGATGGGCTCCTTACCGATTAGGGAGATGGGTATGGATCAGGGGTGACTATGTCTGGATCTCCTACGAACCATGGGGCTGGGTACCCTATCACTATGGCCGATGGGCATTCGTCGCCTCTTTCGGATGGTGCTGGGTTCCTCCTGCGAGAGGAGCCGTCTACTGGGGGCCTGGATTTGTGGGTTGGGTTCGTACCCCTACCCATGTATCTTGGGTTCCACTGGCGCCGAGGGAGATCTACTACGGTCATGGATATTACGGCCCTCACAGCATCAATATCACAAATATCAACATCAATACTATCAATGTTGGGAAGATAGTCTATCGAAATGTTCATGTTCATAACGCCGTCACAATTGTTCACCATGACACGTTTGTTCATGGAAGGCATGTCGAAGTGAGGGAAAGAGAGAATCCCTTTTTGAGAGAGAGAATACATATTGGAAGGCCCAATATTAAACCAGAACGAACAACGGTGATGCCTGTCGTTCGCGAAATTCCTCAGGTCAGGAGGCCCCCCGAAAAAGTTCAGGAGATCAAAGTAAGAGAAGTAAAGGAAAGGCGCCCATTGGTTAAAGAGCGGGAAGTCTCAGTTCTACGACCTGAATTCCCACCCAGGGAGATGACGATTAAAAGAAGGGAAGGAGGACCCGTAGAGAAAGGGATAGATCGAGTCGGAGAACGGCCAGCAGCGAGAGAAATGGAAAAAGGGAGAGATCGAAAAATTTCTGTTAGGAAGGCGGAGAAAACAATCGATCGAAAACCTTCTGAAAGGGTTGAAAAACAAATAGAAAGAACACCTCAACCAGGGGTTGAACGTCCGAGAAAAGATCGAAAACCCATAGAGCTTGAGAGAGATAAATCGAAAGATAGGTCAACTCTTGACCGGAAGAGCGGTACTACCCCCGAAAGAGAGATTCAAAAACCTTCTGAGCAGAGACGCCAAGAAGGGGAACGGCAAATTCAAAAAGAACTAAAGCCAGAACAAAAAATGGAAAAACAACAGGAAATAAAACCTTCGACTAGGGGTATGGATAGACCAGGTCAACCCGTTCCTTCGGGAAGTCTGGGGAATAGGCCGCCGGATTCGGGTCCAAGCCAGGTGATGCCCCCTTCCAGAGGGGATCAAAGGTCAGACACACGTCTGGAAAGGCCACCTGTAAGGGAGATTGATAAATCAAGACAAGCTTCTCCTCCTCCAAGTCAGAGTGTCAGACCTCCGGTTACAAGTCAAGGCCGGGGGACGCCTCCTCCGACGATAGAGCAAAGACCTGAACCACGTGTGGCAAGACGACAGGAGATCAAACCTCCTGCACGAGAGCAGAGGCCGGAGCCACGAGTCGAATGACCACAGGAGAACAAATCTCCAGGAAGAGAAAACGAAAAGGCCGAGGGAGCTAGACCGCAGAATTCGGGGTCAGGTTGGGAGATGCCCCCGCAAGGAAGAGATCCGAGACAGTAATTAACTTGTCAGGTCATGCTTCTGAACTCGTTTCAGCATCTGATTTAATGCCTTGGTATGCGACTATCTTTAGTGAAATACTGAATTCCCCCGTATCCAGTACGGGGCAGGCTAAATCAAGTCCGGAATGACAAACTGATAAGGTTCATATTGTTTTAGGTTGATTACACATAACGTTTGAGCCACAAAGAAATATTCGAACCACCGTTGGAGCAACTATTCAATAGAGCTGATCGTATCTCTCTTTTTTTTGACTGACCCAGAACGACATTAAAATCACAATCGGGATCAAGATGTTCAGTCCCGATCGTTGGAGGAATAATTCCTTGATAGAGGCTTAATGCTACACCACATGCTCTCACCCCTCCTGAACCATCGAACTCTCCAATCATTGATTTAAGGCTGCTTACGGAAATTTCTTTGGCCTTCTCCCTAAAAACCTTTCTGATCGCTACCGCCTCTACCCGATCCAGGTCAAGCGTTGAATTGGCCGCACCGGAAATATAATCGACTATAGAGGGATCTTGTGCAGCTTGGGACATCGCCTTTGCAAGCGAATTACCCTTCTGGTCATACCGGAGAACTCCGTCCGTGCTTCCTGAAAGACCTACTCCGGCTATCTCTGCATAGATTTTTACTCCCCTCTTCTCTGCATGTTCCAATCTCTCTAATACGAGGATTCCACTTCCTTCTCCCAGAACTATACCGTTGCGATCCCTATCAAAAGGTCTCATTCCCTCGAATCCCTTTTCCTTGCCCGGTGATAAGGCTCCCAGTCTGGAATAGACATGATAGAGAGGCTCGCTCAACTCATCTCCTCCTCCTGTAAGAATAACATCTGCCTTCCCCTCTCTTAATAGATGACAGGCATAGGCCATTGCCATCTCTGTAGAGGTTTCTTTATGGGAAAAAGTGATATTGACCCCTTTGATTCCATATTCAATTGCGCAATGACTGGTGATCGCATTGGGCACGGCGGTCTGAAAAAGTAAGGGTTGCGCCCCTACAGGACCATCCTTTAAGAGTCCACGGAAAAATTGATCTACCGTATCTGAACTTCCGAGTCCGGTCCCGATCGAAATTCCTATTCGATGTGGATCTTCTTTGCTTAAATCGAGACCCGAATCATCGATCGCCATCTTTACGGCCGAAACCATCACCTTTCCAATTCGGTCCATCCTTCTAAGATTGGCAGGCTTGATGAAGGTTTTAAAATCGATCTCAGGAAGCTGCCCCCCCATTTTTGAACGAGAGGAACTTACATCAAACCTCAAGATTGGCTTGATCCCGGGAACACCCAGAAGGCAGTTCTTCCAGAACTCTTCCCTCCCCACTCCAATGGAAGAGAGGATTCCAAGACCCGTGATGACGATGCGAGGCTCCTCTGGAGAGTTCGGAGTTCGGTGTTCGGAGTTAGGAGTCTGATTTAAAAAACTATTCTTCATCTTCTTATCCATGCTTATCAACTGTGAAACAATTCTCCTAAAGTAGTCAGCTCCGAACTACGAACTCATGACTCCGAACTAAATCGCCCAAACACCAAGCACACATTATTGCCACCGAAAGCGAAAGAGTTTGAGATAGCGACCCGCACATCCTTCTTAATGGATTGATTCGGTGTGTAGTTAAGGTCGCAATGGGGGTAGAGTAGAGAGCTGGCGTAGTGGCTGATGCCCTATCTCCAGCTCCCCCTCATCAAACCGTACATTCAGTTTTCCCGAATACGGCTTTCCGATCATCTTCTTCCAGAGGCTTTCGCAGCTTGAG
>VGRY01000010.1 GCA_016875195.1 Deltaproteobacteria bacterium | reverse complement strand
GTGGCCTGGTGAAACTGTATGCGGCAACGGAGATGTATGCTATTCTTACTCAACAACACTATCCTCATCCTATGCAATCTGGCCCCTGACCTTTGCCCCCTGTGTCAAGTGTGGCTAAAGACCAGCCTGGGGGGAGAGGGTGGGGGTGAGGGGAAGCCCAAACCTCGCTTCAATGACTCTCTGAAATCGTGGCCGATAAATCAACTCAAATGCCAACTCTTTTCCTGGGAAGAGATTTAGAGCAGCCCGTCTCGCTTCTTCCACCATCTCGGAGGCTTCTTCGAGAGTGCAGTCGCTTTCCTGAATGGACAGGATGGAAAGGTCAACCAAAAACCTTAAGAATCGAATTCTCCGATTTTCTTCCTTGATGTCCTGATGTTCCATTTCTCACTTATTTATAGCCGGGAAGGAACTGCTTGTAAAGCAAAACCGAATGTGATAGATTCGAAAACATAAGGCAACGAGAGATGAACCCAATAATCCAGAACAGTCCAAAAGACAGAATTATTTTTGCACTTGATGTGGAGCATTTTCATGAGGCCCAGCACTGGGTCACACTCTTAAAAGACCGCGTGGGCATTTTAAAGGTGGGAAAACAGCTCTTCACCCACTCCGGGCCCAAAATAATTGATATGATCTCTCAGAAGGGCCAAAAGGTTTTCCTCGACTTGAAATATCATGATATTCCCAATACCGTAGCAAAGGCAGGAGAAGAGGCCACAAAACACCAGGTAGCCATGTTTAATCTTCATGCCCTGGGTGGCTTTGAGATGATGAAAAAGACTGTTGAGGCTTCCAGGGCTGTGTCTAAAAATCTTAACCTCCCAAAGCCAATCATCCTCGCTGTTACGATCCTCACCAGTATGGATGGGGAAACGATGAAGGAGGTTGGAATCCAGGGTCCAATCGTGGAAGAAGTGGGGCGCCTTGCTGTCTTGGCACAAAAAGCAGGAATTGATGGAGTTGTGGCTTCCCCTCAAGAAATAGGGATCATACGAGAGCGATGTGGGGAAGAATTTCTGATTGTCACCCCAGGTATTCGCCATCCTTCTGATAAAAAAGATGACCAGAAGAGAACACTGACTCCCAGAGAAGCGATCGAGGCAGGTGCGGATTATCTTGTGATCGGCCGCCCCATTAAGGAAGCCAAAGACCCCATCGAAGCCGTCCAGAAGATAGTGGAAGATATCTCATAAAACTCAACCCTCAAGGGTTGAGTTACAAAGTACTCACAACCAGTAACTCAAAGCTTTTGCTTTGACCATCTAATTCATGGCCCAAATCATTTACGGAATTCATCCTGTTAAAGAAGCCTTAGCATCATCTCCCCTCCACTTCCAGAAGGTGATGGTTTCTGCACGAAACCCGTCCCCTACCCTCCAATCCATTATCGATCTTACACGGGAAAAAAAAGTTTCCATTGCCTTTACGGATAAAGAAACCCTTGATCGAATGGTCAAAGGAGGGCTCCATCAGAATATCATTGCCATCCTCCAGGAAATCCCCTATGCGGACCTCGGAGAGATGCTTTCCAAGCCAAAACAAGAAGGGACAAAAACTCTCTTTCTCATTCTTGATGGGATTCAGGATCCCCAAAATTTAGGATCGCTCATCCGTACCGCGCTCGGATGTGGAGCCCATGGAATGATCATCCCGAAAGATCGGGCTGTTGGAATCACTCCAGTTGTCATCAAAGCCTCCGCAGGAGCAACCGCCCATCTGCCTGTGGCGCGCGTAGTCAATATTGCGGCAACAATCGACCGTTTAAAAAATGAAGGAATATGGGTCTATGGCGCTTCAGGAGAAGCCAAGGATATGCTGTATAGTCTTGATCTCAATATCGATCTTGCCATCGTCATCGGGGCAGAGGGGAAAGGGATAAGACCCCTGGTCAAGAAGAAATGCGATCGCCTTTTCTCGATCCCGATGAAGGGCCCTGTCTCTTCCTTCAATGCCTCCATCTCAGGAGGAATGATTCTTTATGAAGTAATGCGCCAGCGCATGAAAATGTAGCGCAAGGCTCCAGCCTTGCCTTATTGAGAAAACTATTATGATCGCACTTCAAAGACCCGGTCAAACACCCTTAGAGATCGAATATCTTTTAATCGATTACGAAGGAGTCCTTGCTACAGATGGAAGAGTCCATCCAAAGGCAAAAGATAAGATTAACCTCCTTGCCAAACGGACATCAGTCTATATCCTGGCAAAAACCGGCCAGGTAAAAGTGGAGGAGACTTTAAGGAAAGTGAAGGCCGACGTGATCTTCTTAACAGAAGGACAAGCCTCTAAAGAGAAATTGGACTTATTAAGAAGATTGGGTCCGGAGAGAACGGTTGTCATCGGAAATGGAATAGATGATGTCCCAATATTGGAGGAAGCAGGGTTCAGTATCTGTGCCATCGGAAAGGAAGGAGCTTCCGGTGAAGCGATTAAAAGAGCGGGTTTAATTGTGACCAATATCCTGGATGCTCTGGATTTTTTATTAAAACCTCTCCGTCAGAAAGCAACCCTCGGGAAGTAAACAATGCAAAATGCAAAATTAACATTGAAAAGTTAGCATTTTTTGGAATGTACCAGTTCATTGCTAATTGTTAATTTTACATTGAACATTTTGCAATGATTTTTTAGGATATGTTTCCATACTATTTTATCCGATTCAGCGGTCCATTGCTCCTTATTCTTGTGGGATTAAAAATCCTCTCTGGCTATTCCCTGGTGGGAAAGTTTGGTGAAAGCTCGTGGTTTTCGCGCCTCCATCAAAATCATACCATTGACATAGCTCTTCTCTTTCTCTTCATTTTCCATGCCTGCTACGGCCTTCGGCTCTTTCTCATCGATCTGGGAATGATGAAGCAAGAAAAATTCATTTTCTGGGCATTTACCATCCTCAGCACCGGATTATTTGTTGCCTCATACTTATACTTATATCGATAATTGTTTCATAACTTCACCTCACCTCCCCCCGTAGTCGGGTCTAATCGACTTAATCTGAGGGGAGGCGAGGTGGGGTTATAATTAGCCGTTGTTATGGATCTTCTTTCTCACGACATCTTAATTATTGGCGGAGGTCTTGCTGGATTGAGGGCAGCCCTGGAGGCTAAGAAAGCAGGGATGGATGTAGCTGTTCTCTCCAAGGTCCACCCTCTTCGATCCCATTCGGTGGCTGCCCAGGGCGGCATAAATGCGGCATTAGATAATGTCTCTGCCCCTGTTCATGATACTTGGCAAAATCATGCATTCGATACTATCAAAGGAAGCGACTACCTTGCAGACCAGGATGCTGTTGAAGTCATGTGTCGAGAAGGAATTGAGCGTGTGGTCGAAATGGAACGCTGGGGAACCCTCTTTTCCCGGACAGAGGATGGCAAGATTGCCCAGAGGCCGTTTGGGGGCGCTGGTTTTCCAAGAACCTGTTATGCAGCCGACCGAACCGGCCACAATTTCCTCCACGTCCTTTATGAGCAGGCGATGGGCTTCAACATTCCGGTTTACGAAGAGTGGTATGCCCTTTCGCTGGTGGTTGAGGATGGAAGATGTCTGGGCATCATCGCATTTCATCTTTTTGATGGAAGAATGATCCCCATCCGCGCAAAGGCAACAATTCTGTCAACGGGTGGGTATGGTCGAATCTATCTCCGGTCAACAAATGCCATCATTAACACTGGAAGAGGATGCTATCTGGCCTACCAGGCAGGCGTCCCTCTTGAGGACATGGAATTTGTTCAGTTCCATCCCACCAGTCTCTATGGGACAAATATCCTTATTACAGAAGGAGCGAGAGGAGAAGGAGGTTATCTGATCAATAGCCTGGGCGAACGTTTTATGGAACATTATGCGCCTAAACTAATGGAACTGGGTCCCCGTGATATTGTAGCAAGGGCTATCCAGACAGAGATCAATGAAGGCCGAGGGTTTGAAAACGAATATGTCCATCTCGATCTCAGACACTTAGGAAAAGAAAAAATTATGGACAGGCTTCCCGGGATTCGCCAGATTACCATTGACTTCGCAGGGATTGACCCCATCTCAAAACCCATCCCGATTCAACCTGCCCAACATTATTCCATGGGAGGAATTCCAGTGAATATCGATGGAGAGACGCCCTTCAAAGGCCTTTATGCCGCCGGAGAGTGTTCTTGCGTGAGTGTTCACGGTGCCAATCGTCTCGGTGGAAATTCCCTTCTTGAAACTCTCGTTTTTGGCGCAAGAGCTGGAAAGAAGGCGGCTATCAATGCAAAAAAAGAGGAAGAGATGAAAGAAACTTTCTCTTTCCAACATCAATGCGATCTCTTTCAATCCTCCCTGAATAAAATTTTAGAAAGAAAAGGAGAGGAGTCCTGCTTTCGATTAAGAGATGAAATGAAGGCCTTGATGATGGATCAGGTTGGAATCTTTCGGAAGGAATCGGACCTTATCGCTGCAAAAGAGAAGATCAAGGAACTAAAAGACAGGTTTAAGCATATCGGTTTGAAACGAAAGGAACTCGCTTTCAACAACGAACTGATCCAATATTTTGAATTGGAAGGGATGCTTGATCTGGCAGAAACCATTGTAGAGGGGGCATTGGCACGAAAAGAAAGTCGAGGGTCCCATTACCGGGGTGATTTTCCGGAAAGGGATGATGAACACTGGCTTCTCCACACCCTTGCCCATAAGATACCGGAGGGAACGAAACTTGAATATAAAGAGGTAACGATAACAAACTATCCCCCCAAGGCAAGAACCTATTAGTGTTTCACCTCCCTTTAGCAAAGGGAGGTGGGGAGGGATTTTAATAAGTTTCTTTAAAACATCTAAATATTTATAGAAAATGAACTCATCCACTTTAATTTTAAAAATTAAACGTTACAATCCCGAGAAGAACCCATCTAGCTGGGAAGAAACATTCGAAGTTGAGGTACGAAAAGGAATGAATCTCCTGGAGACCTTGCTGCGGATTCAGGATGAACAGGACCCAACACTCTCTTTCCGATATTCGTGCCGAGGCGCAGTGTGTGGCTCCTGCGGAATGAATGTCAATGGAGAACCGGTTTTGGCCTGCCGAACGCCGGTGGAGAGGTTATTGGGAAAAGTTGTCCTTATTGAACCCATCCCCTTCTTCCCCGTGATTCGCGATCTCATTGTTGATATGTCCCTCTTTTTCGAACATTACAGGCAGATCAAACCCTATCTCCATGGTAAACCAACTGACTCGGATCGCGAATCTCTTATGACAGAGACAGAACGAAAGGAGATTGATCCCTATATCCAGTGTATCCTATGCGGAATCTGTTTCGGAGCCTGCCCTGCTTTTGGAAGAGATGCTCAGTTTTTGGGCCCCGCCATCCTGGCGAAGGCTTACCGCTTCTTTGCGGACCCAAGGGATATGCGATCAGAGGAGATTCTAAAAGAGGTCAATAATCAAAGAGGGGTTTGGGGCTGTAATACAGTCTTCCAGTGCGTCAAGGTATGTCCGAAAGAAGTCCCTCCCACCCACGCCATAGTGAAAATGAGAAAAAAGATTTTGAACCACCGGCTCGCCTCCTTCTTCTCACGATGTTCATCACCGCACAACCATCCCTCTAAATAAGTTATTTCACTTCTCTTTTCCTAATTGTACCTATAATTGCGATCGCAATTTTAGGTACAAATGTAAAAAGCAGGAAATTTAGAAAATTGTCGATACTTAGAGAGTCCTCTGATCCAACGTTGAGGCCTGTTCTTAATCCTTTCTTGTTTTCAATCGACATGTCCAACTAAGATTTTGACTTTTAATCCCCCATTCACGGTGGGAATGGCTTCTTCGAATTTCAACCCTGTGGCTCCAGCAAGTTGGATGCTGTCGCATAGCATAACCACCTTCCATCCAGGGCACTTGGACCGAAGGGTTTTCCCAAACTGCGCGTATAGATTTCGCATGTCTTTGCGGGAGGACAGACGTTTCCCATAGGGCGGGTTTGTGATGACCCACCCTGGACCGGTCAGGGGTTCCATGGAAGAAACAGCTTGCCATAAAAACTCAATAGCGTCCGATACGCCGGCGCGTTCAGCATTGGCACGGGCAGCCTGGATCGCACCTGCGTCGCGGTCAGAACCAATAATCCTTGGCATTACTCGTTTCATCAAATCGGAATAGGCAGTATTCACAGTCTCGCAGAGGGATTTATCGAAACCTGACCAGTTCATAAATGTGAAAGTCCTTCGCGACCCGGGAGGAATTTGTCGTGCAAACAGCGCAGCCTCAATCGGTATTGTTCCCGATCCACAGAAAGGGTCGATCAGGGGGGAAACTCCGTCCCATCTGGCAGCAAGAAGCATGGCTGCAGCCAGCGTCTCTCTGAGAGGAGCCTTTGCAGTGGCCAGCCGATACCCACGCCGGTGCAACAGCGCTCCCGAAGAATCAACGCTGATGGTACATTGGTTATTCTGTATTCTAACAAAAATAAGTTGGGGAAAGGAATCGCTGGCATCCTCGTCAAATTTGCTCAGACAGAGAGTCTGACCCAGTCGGTCACCGATCGCTCCCACCACTCGTTCGGCAACTGCCCGCTGATGGTAAAGGCGGGATGCATGACATGCCACCCTCAATGATATGGGCATTCCTGGTGAAAGGTACTGCTCCCATGGAAGGTTTGCTGCTTTTCGTCGCAGTTCAGGGAAACGAGTAGCCTCGAAGAACCCTATTCGAACCAGAATACGACTTGCGGTTCGCAGATGGAGGTTCGCCCGGTAAAGGTCCTTTAGTGAACCTTCAAATTCAACTCCTCCGGTTTCGTATTGTTCCTCCCGAAAGGTAAAAGGAGGACTCGATGAAGCAGGTTTCAACTCTAACCCGCGAAGCTCCTGAATCAACAGGGGTTCAAGACCCGGTGCAGAGGCAGCAAATAATTGAAGCATGGATTAATAAGTCCGATCCTTGGAAAGTATTTATTCTTAAAATCCCCCCCGCCCCCCTTTTCCAAAGGGGGGTATGTAACAGGTTGGCTTTGTCATAGGATGATAATAAAGTGGGAAATTGCCTTTTTTATGAAGTTTCTACCCACTCACTTCCACGAATACCCTATTTTTTTAAGAGCGGTAGGAGGCGTTGATTTTCACGTATTCAAAAGAGAGATCTGTGGTAAAAAGGAGAAACGAAGCCCTCCCCTGATGTAAGTTGACGCTAATCCTGAATGTTTTTTCCTTAAGTACTTTTCCTGCCTTCTCTTCAAGCTTCCCCCCGACACCCATCCCATTTTTAACTATGGGATATTGATTGAACAGAACATCAACTCGATCGGGATGAATCCGGGCGCCCGAATACCCTAAGGCGCAGAGGATTCTTCCCCAGTTGGCATCTTCTCCGAAGAAAGCGGTCTTCACTAATGGAGAATGTCCAATTGCATAAGCGGCTTTTTTAGCATCCTCTCTGTTTTTCGCTCCTGAAACAAGAATTTCAACAAATTTGGTGGCTCCCTCTCCATCTTTTACTACACTCTTTGCCAGATTACCGCATACCTTGTTCAGCATTGACTGAAATACTTCTCCATCGCGATCCATGTGCGTCAATCGAGGGTGCCCTGCCACCCCGTTTGCGAAAAGGAGAACCGTATCATTAGTGCTCGTATCTCCATCTACGGTAATGCTATTGTAGGAAACCTCCGCAGCTTTCTGTAACATTTTCTGAAGAAGTGAGGCTTTAATATTGGCATCGGTGACAAGAAAGGAAAGCATCGTTGCCATGTTTGGCCGAATCATCCCTGCCCCTTTCACCATTCCACACAACTTTACACTCTTTCCTTTTACTCGACAGTTTGCCGCTGCAATCTTTGGAAAGGCGTCCGTTGTCATAATGGCTTCAACAGTGTTCATCCATCCATCTCGAGCAAGGGATCGAATCAGTTCAGGAACGCCATCTTCGAACTTTTGTAAGGGAAGTGGAACTCCGATGATACCTGTGGAAGCAGGAAAGATCAGTTTTTCATTGATCCCTAATCCTCTGGCAACCAAAGAAGAAATTTTTCGTGCATCCTTAAGGCCCTGGCTTCCTGTGCAGGCGTTGGCATTACCGCTATTGATAATGACCGCCTGGCCAACTCCTTTCTTAATCCGTTCCATCCCGATTCGCACCGGAGCTGCTTTCACCGCATTGGTAGTAAAGATCCCAGCGACCTGAGCAGGAACTTCTGAATAGATCAACGCCAGATCTTTTTTTCCGTTCTTTTTGATCCCCGCCGAAATTCCAGCAAACAAAAACCCTGGTATTTTAAAATTGCCTGATCCCATTTCTCACTCCGTCCTATATTTAACAATTTTTATATCTTAAATCCGAAATCCGAATATCGAAATCCGAAACAAATCCGAAATTCAAATGATCAAATGTTCAAAACAAGAGAATGTTTTTATTTTTTGGTCATTCGATATTGTTTCGAAATTCGAATTTCGTGCTTCGAATTTATTATTTTTAGGTTCTGGCTTCCTCTTTTTCAAGACAGCATCGTTTATATTTTTTCCCACTCCCGCATGGGCATGGATCGTTGCGGCCAACCTTCTTCCCTTCCCGGCGGACCGTCACTCCCTTTCCGTCCTCGGTTTGCCCCCCCCGCTGTGAAGCCACCTCCTGACCCCGGCTCATGACAAAAGTCTGCTTCCGTTCGGTCCTCATGTCTTTTACTTCCTGATCCTTAGCAATCTGAATTGCAAAAAGTTTCTCAACCGTATCTCTCTTGATCCGGTCTAACATCTCTAAAAACATCTGATAGGCTTCTTTCTGATACTCAATCCGGGGGTCTTTCTGGCCATATCCTCTTAATCCAATTCCTTCCTTCAACTGATCTACCGCTAGAAGGTGGTCTTTCCAATGATGATCAACCGATTGAAGCATGATCACTTTTTCGAGATAGCGGAGAGTTCCTTCTCCAAATTCTTCTTCTTTCTTCTGATAAACCTCCTTTGCCTCTTCAATGATCAGATCCTCCAGTCTTTCTCGATTTAAGCCATTCTTTCCGGGAGAGGGAGTAGACCACCGGAAGGAGAACTGCTGATAGATGGCATCATGAAGTCCTTTCAGATCCCAATCCTCCGGGTGCGCCTTCTCATCGATATAGAGGTCAACAAGCCCTTCGGCCTGTTCTTCCACCATCTCCATCACGGACTCTCTCAGGTCCTCACCAGTTAAAACTTCCCTGCGCTGGGTATAGATGACTTCCCTCTGTTTATTCATCACTGTATCGTATTCGAGCAGATGTTTCCGGATTTCAAAGTTATGGCCTTCAACCTTCTTCTGTGCATTTTCAATGGCCTTGGTCACAAGGTTATGTTCAATGGGCTGATCCTCCTCAATGCCCAGCCGGTCCATAATCTTTGAAATTCTCTCCGAACCGAAAATCCTCATCAGATCGTCCTGTAATGAAAGGTAAAACCTTGAGGAACCCGGATCTCCCTGCCTTCCTGATCTTCCCCTCAACTGGTTATCGATCCGCCTTGCTTCATGCCGCTCTGTTCCAAGGACATGAAGACCTCCTAACTGAACCACCTTCTCCTTCTCTTTCTGAACGATGTTCAAGGCTTTCCGAAAAGCTTCCTCATAAGCCTTCTGCATCTCTTCGGGGTTCTCCTTCTCTTCCACCATGGTTCTGGCCAGGAATTTTGGGTTTCCGCCTAATAAAATATCGGTCCCTCTTCCCGCCATATTGGTCGAGATGGTGACCATTCCAACCCTTCCTGCCTGTGCAATGATTTCCGCTTCCCGTTCATGATGCTTCGCATTGAGGACATTATGCGGAACCCCGCCCTTCTTCAGAAGAAAACTCAATCTCTCTGACTTCTCGATGGAGATCGTTCCCACCAGAACAGGGCGCCCCAGTTTATGAAGCTCTTCAATTTCTCTTACGGCCGCACGAAATTTCTCCTCTTCGGTCTTATAAATAACATCGGCATAATTCAGGCGGATCAAAGGCATGTTGGTGGGAATCACCACAACATCCAGATTGTAAATCTTACGAAATTCTGCTGCCTCGGTGTCTGCTGTACCTGTCATGCCGGCCAGTTTCTTATACATCCGGAAATAGTTCTGGAAGGTGACCGTGGCGAGGGTCTGATTCTCATTCTCGATCCTCACATTCTCCTTGGCCTCGACTGCCTGATGGAGGCCATCACTCCATCTTCGTCCAGGCATCAACCTGCCGGTGAATTCATCGACAATGACCACCTGCCCCTCTTTTACAACATAGTCCACATCCCTTTTAAAAAGAGTATGGGCCTTGAGCGCCTGGTTGACATGATGGAGGGTTTCGATCTGTCTGGGGTCGTAGAGATTTTCCACATGGAGTAACTTCTCGACCTGGGCCACTCCTTCTTCCGTCAGAAAAGCAGCATGGGTCTTTTCTTCGATCTGGAAATGGTTTCCTTGCTTTAAACTTGGGATGATCCGGTTGATCTTGTAATATTTATCGGTCGAATCTTCAGTGGGACCAGAGATGATAAGAGGCGTTCTTGCTTCATCCACCAGGATGCTGTCTACCTCATCCACGATGGCGTAATGCAGATCCCTCTGGACATAATCCTGAATATCGAACTTCATATTGTCCCGGAGGTAGTCAAACCCGAACTCATTATTCGTTCCGTAAGTAATATCAGAACCGTAGGCGTTTTTCCGCTCCTGGTCATTCAACTCATGGACGATCACGCCTACAGAGAGCCCCAGGAACCGATAAATCGCGCCCATCCATTCGCTGTCTCTTTTGGCCAGGTAGTCGTTCACCGTGACAATATGGACACCCTTGCCCTCTAAGGCATTCAAATAGGCAGGAAGTGTAGCGACGAGAGTTTTACCTTCTCCAGTAGCCATCTCCGATATCTTTCCCTCATGAAGTACAACCCCGCCGATCAACTGGACATCGTAGTGCCGCTCCCCAAGAGTTCTTCGGGCTGCCTCACGGACAACCGCAAAGGCTTCGGGAAGGACTTCGTCCAAAGGCTCCCCTCTTTCGATCCTCTCTTTAAACTCACCCGTCTTTGCTCTGAGCTGATCATCATTTAAAGGGTGAATCCTGGGTTCAAATTCGTTGATCCGCAGGACAAGAGGTCGAATTCTTTTCAACTCCCTCTCATTCTTACTTCCAAAAATCTTCTTAACGAGTGAACCAAGCATAAAAAGCTTTACCCCACATCTGATTTCTTTAATTTTTGAAAATTATATAATGGATAGAAACAGGTTTCAACCGATAAATCTTGGGATCATCAGAAAAGCCGAAGAAACTGGAGCCCCATTACAAATCAGTCCATACTTACCCCGACATCAACCCTCTAATCCCTCCTTCCCTCCCTTTGCAAAAGGGAGGAATTTCCCCTCTTTGGCAAAGAGGGGAAAGGGGAGATTTTCCAAAAGATGTTTTTTCCAATAAGGGACCCATTATGAAAATTCCTGGTTTCGCCAGTAATGATAGAGATAGAGCTGCGCATAACCGGCGTAGGGGCCGAAGTGGTTTCGAACAAATTCCTCCATCTTCTTCTCTCCAACCTTCTCCCCGTTAAAATAGGCTTTCTGTAAACCCTTTTTGATCCAGGTGTCGATGGGAAAAGCTTCGAGAAAATCGAGCGAATAGAGAAGGACGCAATCTGCCACCTTCTTTCCGACCCCTGAAATGGTCATCAACCTCTTTTTTGCGTCTTGGTAAGATAGGTTTTTTAGCTCGACGAGTTGGTTCCGATCAATACATTGGTTGGCGTTTACCAGATAATGGGTCCTGAAACCTGCTTTGATTGATTCCAATTGAAACCCATTCTTGATGCTTTGTGGCTCTGGGAAACAATAACCCACATAATCCCCATGTGTGACCTTTTCCCCCGAGGATTTACAAAGAAGTTCAATCATCGTACGGATATGAGGGATGGCTTTGGCAGAGGAACATAAAAAGGAGAATAGACATTCCCAGGGGTCCTGCCGGATCAACCTCAAGCCTTGTTGCTTCTGAATAGCCAGGTGAATAATGGAATCACAATCGATCTCCCTCAGGATCGTCTCCAGATCATCTTCGAGTCGGAAAAAGTCCCGAAGAAAAGTCTCATCGATACCGTCATAAAAGAGGAAATCCCCTTTCTGGAAAAGGGAGAAGATTCGGCCTGAGGAGTGGACGATATAGGTATCGATCGCCTTGGTAAATCGGAAAAATTGTCCGCATTCCAATGTGTCTCGAAGGGAAAAATGTTTAATTCGAATCCGAGAGGTCACTGCTTCTTCTCTTTAGAAGGTCGAAGAATCGCGAGCGCATAGGCATCCAAATTGAAATAACCCTTCGCAACCCTGTGGACGTCCTCCTTTGACACCTTCTTTATCTCATCCGGATATTTTTCGTAATAATTAAACCCAAGATCATAGAGTTCATCCGTGGACATTCGGCTAGCCTGGGCCCCATTGGTTTGAAGCCCAATTTCAAAGTTGCCGATCAGGTATCGCTTCGCCCTTTCCACCTCGTCCAATGTCAATCCCTCTTCTTTTACCTTCTTCAGCTCCCTTAAGACGCTCTCAATGGCCTTGTCGAGTTTGTCGGGGTGGGTCCCCATATAGACACAGATATATCCCGGATCCAGATTAACGTTACCGATAAAAGCCAGAGCGTAAGCCAGACTCTCCTTATCCCTCAACTCATAGAAAAGCCTCCCTCCCATGCCGGATAGAGCCGCATCCATAACTTCGATAGCATATCGGTCCATACTCTGGAGGGTCGGGCCAAGAAACCCGAGGACAAAATGGGCCTGTTCCTTTTCTTTAAACACTTCAGATTTTCTCGTATTTTGGAGAGGCGGTTCCTGAACCACTTCAGGATGAACAAAATTACCTTTGCTCAGCTTTCCGAACTCCTTTTGAACAGCCTGGACCGCCTGGTTGATATCAACATCACCCACCACGGTAAAAACCATATTTTCAGGGACAGCGATCCGTCTGTAATAATCTTTTAAATCCTTCTGGGTGATCCTCTGGACAGAATCGAGTGTTCCGATCGAATCCATACGGTAAGGGTGCTTTTCATAAAGGGCTTTTCGGAAGAGCCTGAAAACTGTTCGACTCAGGTCATCCTCCTGCCGCCTGATCGAAGCCAGGATAGGGCGTCTTCTCTTCTCCATCTCATCCGAATCAAAGGAAGGTTGTCGCATGACTTCGCCGAGCAAGGCCAGGGCTTCATCGAAGTGTTGACTCAAAAAGGTGAAGCTCAAACCAAAGCTGTTATAGCCTGAAAACCCGCTGAGTGATCCAGCCATTCGTTCCACCTTCTTTGCGATTTCGAGGTTGGTTTGTTTCTCCGTGCCCTTGGTAATCATCACCGCCATAAATTGGTTAATTCCATTGGTAGCCTCCTCCTCATAGCGAACGCCGGCCAGCATGGAGACCTGAACGGACACAATCGGGTTATTCCGGTTCTCTTTGACGATGAGACGCATCCCATTACTGAGTGTGGTTTTAGACGCACGCGAGGGTCCCTTCTGAGGGATGGCACTCTCAGGGGTGCCTGGCTTGGCAATAACGGTGTTTAAGGAAACCTGCTTGATGACATCAGCCTTCTCATTAGGTGACAGAAGACTGATATTCCACCGATAGGGCTTAAAATACTGGTCGCCTATTCTTCTAATATCGTCACTCTGAAGGAGATTAATTCTCTGAATGTATCGCTTCTCAAATTCGACGTCGCCAGTGGTCGCTTCATAATATCCTATCTTTCTCGCCTGCCCTTGAACCGTCTGCTTGTCATAGATGAGTTCACTCTCAACATTGACACGGACCCGGTGAAGTTCCTCGGCTGTGACCCCCTCCAGGATCAACCGGTTCACCTCTTTCAGTATCTCCTCGATAGCTTTCTCCAGGTTCTCCGCAGCCAGGGTCGCACCGATCATAAAGAGGCCCGGTTCTTTCGGTGTATACGAAGAGGCATAGATTGAATGAACCAATCCTTTTTCAAGCTTCACTTTTTGGACCAGCCGGGAGGTCTCCCCTCCCCCTAAAATCTGGGCAAACACATCGATGCCAGGAGTATCCTCATGGACGAATGAATCGATTGGAACGGCCATATGAAGATAGGTATCTTTAAAGTTTCCGAACGTAAGTTTGGGCCGGACCTCCTTCTGTTCAGGTTCTTTTGGCCTTTGCGGAATGGTTACGGGCCCCTTTCCAAACCCCTTAAAAGCCTCCCTCACCTTCCCTTCCATCTCTTTCGTGTCAAAATCGCCCGCTGCTACAAATAGAATATGATCGGGTGTATACCATCGCTTGAAAAAGGATATCATCATTTCCCTGGTCATCCCTTTGATCGTCTTCTCATACCCGATAATCGGTCTTCCGTAAGGATGACGATGAAATGCCGTGGCCATCGTCTGCTTAAAGAGTTTCCTCGATGGGTCATCCTCCCCCATCCGAATTTCTTCAAGAATGACCTCCCGTTCCTTTTCGAATTCTGCAGGATCGAAGGTCGAGCGTTGAATGGCATCGCTCAAAATGTCAAGGGCAATGTCAGCATAACGGCTGGCAATCGTGATATGAAAAACGGTTTGATCATAGGAGGTATAAGCATTGATCGAACCGCCCAGCGATTCGATCTCTTTTGCCATCTCCCCCACTTTCCTCTTCTCCGTCCCCTTGAAGATCATGTGTTCGATGAAGTGGGAGATTCCCGCTTCTTCATCCTTTTCATCGGCGCCCCCAACCTTCACCCAGATTTGCATCGCCACCACTGGCACGTTCCGGTTCTCCTGAAGGAGCACCTTCAGGCCATTCTCCATTGTAATTTGGTGAAAGCGGTCTTTTGAATGGACCAGAGGGACGACAAGAAAAAGGATCGATATCGAAAAAGCAATGGATAAAAAGAATCGTGACCGTCTCATGGTTTATAACCTCCGCCTTTTAAAATTATAAAAGAGCAGGTCTAAAAAACAAAGGGGCGAAGAGTTATTCTCTTCGCCCCTTTAAACAACAACCATCGATTCGTTTCAAATGGCCTTCTTTCCTTCTCTGAAGGCATTGGAGTTAAGCGAATGGACTTTTTCGGGGAGATGTTCAAGAAGGTTCTTTTCCCAGACCTCTTCCTTAATATCAAAGAAATTGGAAAAGGCGCCAAGGGTAACAATATTGACCGCCCTTGCATCCCCGCACCGGATCGCAATATTTAATCCATCGATCACAAAGGTATTCTTTTTAAAATATTTTCTGAACGTCTTAACCACACCCTCAGGATACTTCATCGTCCCACGGGTAACCGCGGGAGGAAGGGTCTCCTGATCATTAAGAAGAACCTTTCCATCCTTCTTCAACCAGTTGATGTAACGAAGTCCTTCAAGAAGCTCGAAGGAAATGAGGAAGTCCACATCTCCATATTTGATCAAAGGGGAGTAGACCTTTTTCCCGAACCGGAAATGGGTGGTCACATCTCCACCCCTCTGGGCCATCCCATGAACTTCACTCTTCTTTACATCATAGCCCACTTCATGAAATACGGAGCAAAGGATATCACTGGCCAGAATGGTCCCTTGCCCCCCTACTCCTGATAACAGAACATTGGTCACTTTTTCTTCCATTTTTTCCTCCTACGCCTTTCCAGGAACGATCGCCTCAAACTTGCAAATCTGCTGGCAAACACCGCAACCCGGACATTGTATGCGATTGATGGAGACAACCCCCTTTCGCTTGTGTCCATCCTTGGTGGTTGCCTCATCGTCGCCCACCTCCCTCCAGCTGATGGCAGGACAACCAATATCCAGACACATTTTACAGCCCCGGCAATTTTCTGTATCAATTTCATAATAGGCGTGTTCAAATTTTCTCTTTTCTCTTCGGTGGAGCATGCAGGGCCCGTTCACGGTAATAATCACGGAGGGTTCATCCCTTTCGATCTCTTCTTTGATCACTTCCATGGCCTTTGTAATATGATAGGGATCGATTTTTCTCACATGTTTGACCCCTAAGGCCCTGACCAAAGTCTCGATGTCAATCTGGTTGGTCGTTTCTCCTGAGATTGTAAAACCCGTTCCGGGATGTTCCTGAAGGCCTGTCATGCCGGTAGTCCGGTTGTCGAGGATGAGAGTTGTTGCATTTCCCTTATTGTAGACAATATCCATCAGAGGCGCGATTCCTCCGTGGAGAAAGGTCGAGTCTCCAATGACCGAACAGACTTTTCCCAGTCCTTCTTTACCCAGCGCCTTCATTGCTCCGAATGCACCTCCCACTCCCGCTCCCATACAAACAGTGGAATGAACGGCATTAAGAGGGGGAGCTGCCGCAAGTGTATAGCAGCCAATGTCCCCGAAAACAAAAACACCTAACTTTTTCAAAGCATAAAAGAGAGGCCGATGCGAACAGCCGGAACAGAGGTTGGGTGGCCTCTTTGGAAATTCTTCTGGATTGATTCTCTCTTTAGGGGGTTTGTAACCCTTTCCTTTGATCGATTTTTCCACGATTTCCGGGCTGAATTCATAAAAACCTGGCAGGACATCTTTTCCGTGAAAAATCTTATAACCCATGGCTCTGATCTCGGTTTCGAGGAAAGGATCGAGCTCTTCCACAATGATCACCTTCTTAACTTTGGAGAAAAACTCTCTGATGAGCTTCTTCGGAAGAGGCCAGACCATCCCTAATTTCAGGTAGGAATAATTAGGAAATACCTCTTTGGTATAGTTGTAAGAAACCCCGCTGGTGATCACCCCAATTTTGGGATCATTGATCTCCATTACATTATGTTTAAATTCATCGGCGAATGCCTCCAACTTCTTCATCCTATCCTCCACCACAACCCGCCTCATACGGACATAGATGGGGACCATCGTATATTTAGGGGCATCTTTCAAATCGAGCCCAATAGGGATAATAGACTCTCTCCGATCATCAAACGAAACGGGCGAGAAGGAATGGGAGATACGGGTCTCTGTTCTCAAGAGCACAGGGGTATCAAACTGTTCGCTCAGGTCATAGGATAGCTTGGTGAAGTCCTTGCACTCCTGGGAATCTGAAGGCTCAATCATAGGCACTTTGCCGAATCTTGCCCAATGGCGGCTATCCTGTTCATTCTGAGAACTATGGGCATAAGGATCATCGGCCACGACAATGACAAGACCGCCTTTAACACCAGTATAGGCAACTGTCATGAAGGGGTCTGAAGCAACATTTAATCCCACATGCTTCATACAGGCCAGCGATCTTGCGCCTGTAAATGACGCCCCAATGGCCACCTCAAGGGCAACCTTTTCATTTGGTGCCCACTCGGCCTGAATATCATTCTTATATTGACTCGAAATGGCAAAGAGGATCTCGCTGCTTGGTGTTCCAGGATAAGCGCAGGCAACCTTTAACCCTGCCTCCCATGCCCCTCTTGCAATTGCATAATTTCCCTGTAATATCTTTTCCATAATAGCCTCCTGATTGTGGCTCTCTTTTTCTTTTCTACTATGTAATTTTTATCACAAATTTACTGAAATAAATCAAATTGTCAAGTGAAATATTTAACTTGCTCAACTATTTCTCAAATATTGATACTTTTTTAAGAGCAGTATTGGCCGAGAGCGATTTTGGTGAGATTTTTAAAAATGCCTTATAATTCTCAAGGGCTTCATTAGTTTTGCCCATTTTCTCATAGCATCTTGCAATGCTCAAATGGGTTCCAGCCCAATCATATCCTGTCCCTAATTTGATGATCTCCTGATAAGCTTTCACAGCTTTTTCATAATCCTTTTTCCCCTCATAAGCATACCCTAACCCCTCATATGCAAACAGTTGATATAACCTTTCTTTGCCAGCTTTCTTAAGGAAACCGTCAAAGGCATTGATTGCCTCATCCAATTCACCCAGACGAAGGTGGATCCTCCCTTTATGAAGGAGTGAAAACCTCCCTGATGAGGTCCTTGGATAGGTCTTGATCACCTCTTCAAATCCTTCCAACACCTTTTTATACTCTGCCGGCGTTGCTTCACGATAGGGAGAACTGGCCATCAGGTAACCTTCAAGGGCTGAAGCAAACTTCTGATTTGCCTCGTCTTCTTTTCCTTGATCCCACATGCGATACAAGAAGAAGGACAGGATAACGACTAAAACGATCATCGCACCGATTCCTATCTTTTTAAGATGCTGGTCGACAAAGAGATAAGATTTTTCGGTTAATGTGAGAAACTCGTCCGGTTGTTTTAACTTTTTCTTCGTAATCTTCTTCTTTACCTTCATCGTTAGCCCCTTTCTAAAAATTCATTAGTCCTTGGGTATCACTAAATCCCGTATCGTTAAATTGAAATCCATGTTTGTCGTTGTCGAAGCTCGTATCGGTACTCGACTGTCGAAACTGGAGGCTCGAATCCATTTTTATCCAAATTCGAGTATCGTACATCTAGTTTCGATACGAGCATCGTCACCGTTGAACGACATTTTCTTTCATTCTATAATGAAATGCTGAGTGCCGGTACGCATGGGCTTCGTCGCCATAACCTTCATCCATCAGTATTTAACCTTCTTTGCCAGCCCTCAATACCCTCTTATCCCCTAACCGTAGGGTCAATTTGATCTGATCAAAATATTCGATCAAGGGGATGACATATTTTCTTGATGCTCCAGTCATCTCCTTAAACTGAGGGGTCGTGATCTCTTTGTTCGTCTTTAAAAAACGAACCAGTTCCTCCTTCAGTTTTTGAAATTGGGTGCGATGAAAATAGATCCCGCTCTTGATCTTCACCAAGACGCCTTCATGGATAAGATGCTCAAAAATCGCCTGAATTGCCTTCTCCTCCTCAGACCAAGCCTCGGCTAATTCCTTCGGAGACGGAGGCTGTACTCCTCCCTTTAGAATCGCCTCCTCCACCTTTTTCACCAGACCCTTCTCGTCTGACGAGGAAACCCGGTGTTCCGGCAACCTCAATTTGTCTTTTTCCAGAACGATCTTTCCGGTCTGGATGAGTTCGTTGATCAGGATTTGAAAGAGCTTTATATCCACTTCCGCAGGCAGTTTTGTCCTCAACTCTTCTTTCAGCAGGCCTGATTTCATTGGAAACTTAGCATGGAATTCCTTTAGCTGTGCCAACACAGCTTCCCGTAATCCCTGGTAACGAGAGAAATCTACAACCTTAAGCTTATCCAAATCCACCAGAATGAGGTCCTTTTTCTCAACCATTCTTCTGAGAATAGCCTGGGCCTTATCCGGGGCCATGGCTACCCGCTTCAAAAGGTCATCCAGACTCATGCCCCCTATGCCTGAATGAAGGATATGTTGGCCGAGGGCTTCCTCTCCGCTTCCATCCCTGAGAAGGGTTAAATCCGAAACGACCTTCTCTGAAAACCGTCTATGTTTTTCAGGATGGGTATCAAGAATCACCCCTCCTCCAATGGTTTGAATGATCGACGAACCCCTGAGAACAAAACGGTCTTGAGGTAAAGCGACAATGGGCCGGTCCAATCTCATTTGGACAAATCCACCTTCTCCAGGGGATAGTTCATCCCGATCAATGAGGTAGATCGAGGCGGTAGCCAGACTCGTGCCGATATGAAACCTCTGAATGGTTCTATTTTTGAGGGGTTTCTGAGTGCCTGGTAAATATTCCAGGTAGGCATCAAGTGTTCTTGTCGCAATAAGGGTTTTAGGGCGGGCGAGGACATCCCCCCTGTTGATATCCGAAGTTTCAATCCCTTGGATATTGACGGCTGCCCGCTGTCCGGCTTCTGCTTTCTCAACGGACTGATTATAGACCTGAATATTCCTGATCTTGCCCTCCCTGCCCGAGGGAAGGACTTCCAGGGGTTCTCCAAGTGCGATCTGGCCAGAGACGATGGTTCCTGTGGCTACCGTGCCGAATCCTTTCATGATGAAGACACGGTCGATAGGTAATCGAAAAAGACCGTCAGAAGATCTTTCTTCCACCTCCTTCGAAAGGCCATCAAGAATCGAAATTAAGTGCGGAATCCCCTCACCTGTCGTTGAAGACACGGCAACAATGGGGACGTCTTTTAAAAAGGTATGTTTGACAGCGTCGACCACTTCCTCTTTAACCAGATCTAAGAGGTCTCGGTCAACCATATCCATCTTAGTAAGAATGATCAACCCTTTTTTGACTTTCAGAAGAGTGCAGATATCCAGATGTTCTTTTGTCTGAGGCATTACCCCTTCGTCGGCTGCAATGACGAGGGCTACAAGATCTATGCCCCATACCCCGGCCACCATATGCTTAACAAACTTTTCGTGGCCTGGTACATCGACAATACCTAACCGGATGCCACTTGGAAGATCCAAGAAGGTGAACCCTAATTCGATCGTAATCCCCCTTTCCTTCTCTTCCTTCAATCGGTCTGTATCAACACCGGTCAGGGCCTTAACCAAGGAGGTCTTTCCATGGTCAATATGTCCTGCTGTGCCAAGGATGACATGCTTCATCGATTCTCCACAGGATAAAACTTTTTTGAACAATAACAGAAACACCTTTCTGTTTCAATATGATTTCTGACTTACCAATTGAGGGGGATAATGGAGCCCGCGCTGACAAAGGAGAAGATGATCATGCATCTCTAAAAACATTTGCCTATAAGGGGAAGACATCCGTAGCTTATTCTAATATCGGTAAATACGATGCTTGCCACGTTGGGGGCGCTCGTTTGCTGAACCCGCTTTGATCTCCGAAGGAGGGTAAGAGGAACTATTTACGTATCAATGGGACAAGAGAGATAAGGCCTTCAAAACCGCTAAAATCAAGGCCTGGAGGTCGATGCACCCTAATTGTGCAAATCTTGTGGAAAAAACCGATTTTTACCTCCTACCCCATTCTTTTCATAATGGGAAGAAGTATGAAAAAATTTAGCACCAATAAAAATCTTATCATTTCAATTAGTTATTTTGTTGTGTTGTAGCATAATAGAAACACAATATCTTGGGGGTATTGGCCTCCTCTATAGTATGCCACTGTTAATAACCTGTTTAAAAAGTCCTTTCAGAGCAACCTTTCGTTTGTCTCGTAATTAATAAAAAAGGGGAGAAACATCTCCCCTTTTTTATTAAGAATAAATCATAATAGTTTAAGATTACTTTACCGCTTTTTTTAGAGCGCTTCCTGCTTTGAACTTAGCCACCTTTGCAGCAGGAATTTTAATCTCCTTTCCTGTCTGAGGGTTTCTCCCTACCCTCGCTTTTCTCTTTGACACAGAAAAAGTCCCAAATCCAGGGAGAGCCATCCTGTCTCCTTTTTTAAGAGCCTTCGTCACGTTGGCCGCAAAGGCATTCAGGGCTTTTTCAGCCGAAGCTTTGGAAATCTTCGCATCTTTTCCAATCGCTGCTACCAAATCTGCTTTTGTCATCTAACTCACCTCCTCCTTGATCTGGAATGTTATTTTGGCCTTATTGAAATCGATGCTCATCATAAATCACGGCCATTTTAAAAGTCAAGTGTTTTTATTAAAAAAATTCGGGATGAATCATTCTTCTTCCCGGGGATAGAAGACGCTGTTCTCCCCTTCCATTTTGCTTTGTGGGGACAGATTCTTCTCTTGTGATTCACTCCGGCATCCGCGATCTGCATCCAGCACATAAGATTGGAGATGGCCTGGGTCAATTTCTAAGATGGAAAAGATTTTTCTTTCAATATCAAAGGTCGCTTTTCTCAAACCTTCTAATAATTGGAGAGCCCTTTCACTCTTGCCATACCGTTTCTTCAGATCTTCGAACCTCTCTTCTAAGGAGACAATCTGATCATGTTGCACGCGTTTGTCAGCGTAATTGACCACTTCCTCTTCGGATATCCAGGAGGGATCCGTCTCTTTGGATAAATGGATATGCTCTGCCACAATATTCGCTATCCTTTCGTATCCTATCTCCTTCAAAAGCCTCGAACCAGTCAGGGCGTGATCTTCCTTTGTCCTGAGGCACTCCGTTTTGGTCAGGTCGTGAAGCAGGGCTGAGGCTTCAACCAGAGGCATGTCGATTTTTTGACCCCTTCTGTTCAATTCAGCGGAAAGAAAAAGCGCCACTCTGGCCACTTCGAGGCTATGATCAACGATGTTTTCCAGCATTCCGTATCTCAACATCAATTGCAAACAATCTCCTCTTGTCGGAATCATCCTATCTTCTCGTTTTTAGGTTCATTCCCTATTTCAGACAGTGGCAAGTCAGGCTGGCTTTCGATCTGTTCAAATTTGAAGCTGAATTTATCCAGACGTCTTCTTGCATCTTCATACTTATTCATTGCATTGGAGATATGTTTTCCAACCAATTGAAACTCTCCCTGAAAAGTCTCCAGTTCCTTATTCAGACCCGAAAGCGAATCCAGAATGCGATGCGCATCCTTTTCGATCTTCAACCCCCTGAGCCCGAGGACGATCACCTGAAGGTAGGCAAAAAAGGAATTGGGCGACACCGGGATGACCTTCTTTTTCAATGCATAATTTAAAATCCCCTTTTCCTCTCCGAACGCCTCATCTTTGGTGATGGTTTCATAATAGACATTTTCCGCGGGGATATAGAGAAGGGCAAAGTCGTAAGTCCCTTCCTGGGGGAGAATATATTTGCTTGCGATGTCGTCAATATGTTTTTTCACATCCCTCGAAAAGGTTTTCTGAAAGGCCTTTTTCTCTTCTTCGGTTTTGCATTCGATGATCCGTTTGAAATTATCGAGGGGAAACTTGGAATCGATCGGAACAAGTCTCTCTCCGAGTCTTACCACAGCATCCACCCTCTCTCCACTCGAAAACGGGTATTGCAGGGTAAAGAACGCTGGTGGAAGAATCTGGGATAAGAGTTCCCCCAAAAACTGTTCTCCCAATCCTCCTCTCAACTTCGGAGGCTGAAGAATCTCTTGAAGGGTAGCAATGTCTTTCCCAACCTCAAAGATGCGTCTGCTCGATTCTGAGAGTTCTCCGATATTTTTCTGAACATCCCCGATGACTCGGGCGGCATTGTCCAGCCGTTTGTTGATCTCTCCGCTTGAGCTTTGAAGTTGCTTGTTCACCTGGTCCGTAATCCCCCTTAACTGGGCGTTGATCGAATCCTGCTGCTGGGAGATCTGGGAGATGTTTCTGGCAAGACCTTCGTTCACCTGTTCTCTCACCTTTTCGATCTGCTGTTGAATCAATGCCCATACGGCCTGTGAGGATTGAGCCTTGGTCACTTCTTCGGTGATCTTCCGCAACCGCTGCTCCATCAGGAGAAAAAAAATGACAGCCAGTACGACGACCGCTCCCAGGAGAATATAGATTCCTTCCATGCCTGCTCCCCATTCGGATTTTTCAACTTTAAAAATTCAACCTGGTATAGTTGGAACCAAATTGGCTTTTTCAGCTGAAAAAATTCGAAATTCGAATATCGAAATCCGAAATGGTTCGACTTTGCTCACCATCCTGAGCTTGTCGAAGGACAAATTCGAATGTTCAAAATTCGGATTAAACTTTTTTGTTTTGAACATTTGATATTGGGTCATTTGAGATTGTTTCGAATTTTGGATTTCGTGCTTCGGATTTAAATTCCCTAGACCCATATCATCTTAGGCACAACCTTATTCCTAAGGGACGTTAGCTTCCATCCCCGCCGGATTATGGATGTTGTATGATCAGACGCCCTTCCACTCTACTTTCAACAGGGTTGGTCACGGAGATTTTCCAAAGCCTCTCTTTCTGAGTTTCTCCCGTGGAAAAAGGTAATTCGACTCTCAATGGACTCTTCCCTGAAACGTCCGGAAGTCCCTTAACATTTTCCGATTCCCCGAAAGACACTTTCAGCGGGGTGTCCGTCCCTTCCCATCTCACTTCCAGTTTTATTTTCTCAGAAAGTTCTTCCTCCTTTGGGGGGAAGAAAGGGGCAAAAAACGAGAATTGTTCCCTTCCCTGTGCTCCAAGCTGAAAGGGAAAGATAACGAACCTTCTTTCGAGAATATTATTCTCCAATCGGATGTCATCCGGACGAAGTTTTGGGGTAATGGAAACTTTTATCTTGGAAACCCCCTTCAGGCCAACCCGATAGGGTGGCTCAAGAGTGTACTGGTTCTTAGAATAGGCTTTTAGTTCCTCTGAAATAAAATGTTCAAAATCTGAAATCCTCCGGTCATTCAAAAAAATCTGAACCCGGAAAATGACTCCCTTACGGAGGTCCGCCTCTCCTGCATTGGAGAGGATGATATTCAGTTCCAGATCCTCTGTCAAATCAAAATCCTTGATCACAATGTCGGGACCGATGGCAAGGCCTTCAAGGACTTTCTTTAACTGGTTATTCTCCTTATCCAATTCCCTGAGATCAGGGGAAGTATTCACCCGGGCCTCCACCTCATGTTTTCCAAAAATGGAAAAAGGCGTTAGCAGGATAATGCTCTGTTGGGGTTGAAGGAGAGCCTTATCGGAAAGGCTTTTCAGCTCATACCGTTTCTCAAATCGACCATCTACATGCAGGATCAATTCCCCGTTTTCGGTAGGAAATGGGGCTGTCCCGATATTGGTGAGGGTGGCAACCAATTTTCTCTTTTGCTTGAGAAATAGGTTGGAGACAGTGATGTCAGGAAGCGCTAAAGGTTCTATGGTAGGTATGGGAGCGGGTGTGAGATGAACCACATCTTCTTTCTTAATTATTTGTTCCTCCTTTTTCTCCTCCTCCTCCTTCTTTTCTTCCTCTTTTATCTCCACCGTTTCAACCTTCTCCTCTATAATTTTTTCCTCCACAGGAATCCCGGAGAGATAGTCATCCAGACCATAAACAGGCTCTATGGAAGGAGGGGAAGAGACGGGTTGGACCGTCGTTTTGGTTGAGCACCCAAAAAGAAAGAGGAAAAAGGTAAAAAGCAGGATCGACCCTTTTGACATGAATCGAACCCAACCTCCTTGCCCATAAAGATATCTCATCGTTCTATCAAAAGCAAGCCATTTGACCGTAAACATCCCTTGTCCCATGATGGAAATCTCTATGGAAAACCCAAACCCGGAGGGCAGGTTCCTCTCGTCGCCGCTCCTATTGCTATCCGAAAATACTTGGATTATAGTTTCTATTAAAAATCATTTAGGGGGGGACTGTTTTATGAGAACCATCAAATTATTAGCGGTTATTACCCTGATTCTAACACTGGGAATGGTATGGGCAGGTTGCGCAAAACCACCCGAAGCGGAGAAAGAAGCGGCTAAACAGGCAATGGAGGCTGCCCTCTCAGCCGGAGCAGAAAAATATAGCCTTGCCGACATGGATGCTGCCAGAAAGGCATGGGATACTGCGGAATCCCAGATGAAAGAGAAGAAGTACAATGAAGCAAAACAGGCTTATATCGACGCCAAAGCTGCATTTGAAAAGGCCGCTGCAGGCGTTGAGGCTGGAAAGAAGGCGGTCGCCGAGCAGGCGAATACAGCCATGAAGCTCATTCAGGAAGATTGGAAAAAATTACGCGTCACCGCCAGCAAAATGGGAAAAAAGCTGAAAGAGAAGAAACAGGACTGGGCGGCTGATACCAAGGCGATCAATGAAGGGTTAATAAAAGCAAAAGAGATGATCGCCTCAGCGCCTGCCGAAGCCAAAGCGAAGCTGGATGAGTTAAAAGCCCTCATTGAAAAATGGGGAGCTGCGTTCAAACAGATGGCTACTCCAACCGCTAAACCCAAACCCGCAAAAAAGAAAAAATAACCGTAAGGCACCTTTGGGTATCGCCGCCTAATTATTGTGGAGATGAAAGATGAAAAAATGGATTGATCTCAGGAGTGATACAGTCACACGACCTACTCCTGTCATGAGAAAGGTGATGGCAGAGGCAGAGGTGGGAGATGATGTTTTCGGTGAAGACCCTACGGTCAACGCGCTCCAGGAAAAAGTGGCCCATTTGCTCGGAAAAGAAGCGGCCATCTTTGTTCCTTCGGGAACGATGGCCAACCAATTAGCGATTAAATCCCACACCCAACCGGGTGATGAGGTGATGATTGAATCTACCTCCCATCCCTATAACTTTGAAGGGGGAGGAGGAGCAGTCCTTTCCGCAATCCAGTTTCACTGTCTCAAGGGTGTGCGGGGCATTCTCGATGCTTCCCAAATCGAAGATGCGATCCGGCCGAATGATCATCACTTTCCTGTCAGCCGGTTGGTCTGTCTCGAGAACACTCATAATCGAGGCGGGGGGGCCATTTACCCAATGGATAAGATCGCAGAAATCTCCAAGTTGGCAAAATCAAAAAATCTTCTCGTCCATCTCGATGGGGCCAGACTCTGGAATGCTTCCGTTGCCACAGGAATCGGACTCAATGATTATGCTCAATGGGCTGACTCGGTCTCGGTATGCCTCTCGAAAGGATTAGGAGCCCCTATCGGATCTCTTGTCGTTGGCTCCAAGGTCTTTATTGACCGTGTGCACCGTTTCAGAAAAATGTTTGGAGGAGGGATGCGTCAGGCTGGAATCATTGCCTCTGCCGGCCTTTATGCCCTGGATCATCACCTGGATCGCCTCAAGGAAGACCATAAGAACGCAAAACGACTGGGAGTCGGTTTGAAAGAGCTGAGAGGTGTTTCCATTGAGCCAAAGCATGTGGAAACCAATATTGTCATATTCGACGTAACTGAGACCGGAAAAACCGCACATCAGATCACAGAAACCATGAAGGGCCTCAATGTCCTCATCCATCCCTTCGGAAAAACACAAATTCGTCTGGTTACGCATCTGGATGTGAATGAGGAAGAAATAGAGACCGCTCTTATGGCATTTAAGAAGGTTTTGGGATAGAGGGGAATGGTGAACCCATAACCAAATTCCAAGCACCAAACACCAATACTGGAAAGAATAACTCCCCCTCTCCCCCTCTTAATTTAAGAGGGGGCTGGGGGGCGTTAAAGGGTGATTGGAATTTATAAGGGTATAGCGATAATCCTTACCGCCACATTATTATAGATAAAGATGGAACTCCAACCAATCATCGTTCTTGTGACCTGTGGATCTGAAGAAGAGGCATTGAAAATTGCAAACGCCCTTGTGGAAGGGCAACTGGCCGCTTGTGTCAACCTCATCTCTCCAATTTGTTCCATCTATCGCTGGGAAGGGAAAATATGGGATGAAAAGGAGTGGCTTCTTGTCATCAAGACACAGAAGAACAAATTTGATGATTTAGAGAAGAAGGTGAAGTCTCTCCATTCCTACTCCGTTCCTGAAATCATCGCTCTCCCCATTATTGAAGGCTCCTCTTCCTACCTCAAATGGCTCTCGGAAATGACCCAATAAAAAACGCACCAAATTTCAAACCCCTGCCTTCATCCTCTTAACCCCTCCCTTCATCCCCTTAAAATAAGGGGAGGTGAAGGTGGGGTTATTTCCAACAGAGGGGGTTGGGGGGCGCTATTGGTAATTGGAATTCATTGGGGATTTGGAATTTGGTAATTGGAATTTAGATGAGGGTTGGTTTTTTAAGATGAAAATCCGTATTCTGCTCAAAGGCAAAGGCTACCTGCAAAATTTTTCCTTCATCGAAATGTTTACCTATGATCTGAAGGCCAATGGGCAGCCCCTCCGAGCTGAATCCGCAGGGTAAAGAGATGGCGGGTATTCCGGTCAGGTTGACCGGAATCGTTAAAATATCGGAAAGGTACATCTGAAGCGGATTTCCCACCCTTTCTCCAATCCGGAAAGCAGGCGTTGGCGCCGTGGGAGTCACAATCACATCCACTTCTTTAAAGGCCCCTTCAAAGTCGTTTCGCATCAGGGTTCTAACCTGTGAAGCCTTTCGGTAGTAAGCGTCATAATATCCGGCTGACAGGACATAGGTCCCTAAAATGATCCTTCGCTTCACCTCTTTGCCAAAACCTTCTGCACGGGTCCGACCATACATCTCAATCAGGTCTTCATACCGACTGGAACGGAAGCCGTATTTAACCCCATCGTACCTGGCCAGATTCGAACTGGCTTCGGCTGTGCAGATGATATAATAGATGGCCACCGCATAGGGGGTATGGGGGAGCGAAATCTTTTTCACCTCGGTCCCCAATTTTCTTAAGAGATCGATCGCTTCCCTGACCGACTTTTCTACATCCGGGTCCATCCCTTTGATGAAATATTCATCCGGAATCCCAACCCTAACTCCTTTCACGTTGTTGGTTAGAAATTGCTTATAATCAGGGACTTCGATATTGACCGATGTAGAATCTGAGGGGTCATAGCCACTGATTCCATTGAGCAAGATGGCGCAATCTTCCACATCTTTAGTGATGGGACCGATCTGATCCAAGGAAGATGCAAAGGCAACCAGCCCATATCTTGATACCCTGCCGTAGGTTGGCTTTAAGCCAACCACGCCGCAACAGGATGCAGGTTGCCTGATTGACCCCCCTGTATCTGTGCCAAGGGCAGCGATGCACTCATCCGCTGATACAGCAGCAGCAGATCCACCGCTCGATCCCCCTGGAATCCGGGCCAAGTCCCACGGATTTCGTGTGGTATGAAATCCCGAATTCTCCGTGGAAGATCCCATGGCAAACTCATCCATGTTCAACTTTCCGAGAAAAATAGCCTCTCTTTCTTTCAATTTTTTGATGACGGTTCCATCATAAAAGGGAACATAATTTCCTAATATCTTCGAACCGCAGGTCGTACGGAATCCTTTTGTACAAAGGATATCTTTAAGACCAATAGGAATGCCTGCGAGGTCTCCTATCCCCTCCCCTTTGGTGATCTTCCGGTCCACTTCGTTTGCCTGACGAAATGCCTCCTCCTCGGTCAGCATGAGATAGGCTTTGACTTTCCCATCCACCTCTCCAATTCTCCGGTAGAGGGCCGCGGTCGCTTCTTTTGAAGTCACCTCTTTCTTCACAAGAAGGTCATGTAGCTGGTGGATAGTTAGTTCGTGGATAGCCATAATAACTAAATTCGAAATTCGAATTTCGTGCTTCGGATTTTTGCCTTATTCAATAATCCTCGGTACTTTAAAATGGTCATCTTCCTGATCGGGTGAAATGCCCAGGACTTCCTCCTTTGGAAACGAGGGTTTGGCCTCGTCTTCCCTGAAAACATTCACCATGGGAATGGCGTGGGAAGTAGGTTCCACGCCTGTGGTATCGAGACGGTTGAGCTGTTCCATATAGGTGAGGATCTGCTCCAATTGTTCTCCAAAGGTCCCCTTCTCTTCCTCGGATAATTCAAGGCGGGCCAGCTTCGCTACTTTTTCAATGTCCATCTTCATGGTTTGATGCCCCAATAAGGTTAATTCCTCTTCCCCAACATAGCATCATCAGGGGAACTTGTAAATTCGAAATTTCTTAACACTTAATTGGTACAAATTTTCTAAACTCTTTTGTTGGGAGCCATTCTAAATTTGGTAATTTGATATTGTTTCGAAATTCGGATTTCATGCTTCGAATTTCTCCTACGTCAGCATTTCTCTGATTTTTCCCAGACTCTCTTCCAGCTTCTGGCGTTGAGATGAAAACCCCTCGGCCTTCTCCTTCACTTCCTGAATGACTTCCGGAGGAGCCTTCGAAAGGAACTGTTCATTCGATAGTTTCTTCATCACAAAGGCGCTCTCTTTCTCAATCTTCAGGATTTCCTTCTGAAGTCTTTTGGCTTCCTCTTCCATCCGTGCACGATCCATGGGGACAAAAACCTCAACATCCCGTACAACCGCATAGGCACTGTAATGAGGTTTTTCAATATGCTGTCCAATCTTCAATTCTTTCACCGATGCAAGAAATTGAATAAAGGGCTCTTGCTTCCGAAGCTGCTCCTTTGCCTCCTCACCCTTTGTGCGGATATGGACAGAGATCTGTTCCGAGGGCGGGAGGTTCATCTCCCCCCGGATGTTTCGAAGCCCATTGACCACTTCGATGGTCCATGCCATTTCATCCTCTATCTTTTGATCGTCGAAGCGCCGGTCGGGTTTGGGAAATTCGGCAACCATGATCGATACATCCCCTTTTCGTTGCGGGAGTTGTTGCCAGATTTCTTCGGTGATAAACGGCATGAAGGGGTGAAGCAACCGCAGAATGACATCTAGCACTTCTGAAAGCGTTTGTCGTGTGAGGGCCTGTCTCTTCTTATCCCCTTCCCTGTAGAGATAGAGTTTGGTCATCTCCAGATACCAGTCACAGAATTCATGCCAGATGAACTGGTAAAGGACATGACAGGCCTCATTAAACTTATACTCATCCAGAGCTTTCCGAACAGACCGGATCGTCTCGTTCAATCTCCCCCGAATCCATTGGTCCGGAAGGCTCAACTCCTCTGGGGAGTGCGTTTCAGTCATCCCATCAGCGTTAAATGGTTCAAGATTCATCAAGGCAAAGCGGGATGCGTTCCATATCTTATTGGCAAAGTGGCGGTAACCTTCGGTCCGCGACTCCGAGAGCTTCAAATCACTGCCGGGCATGGTCAATGCAGAAAGAGTAAAACGCAGGGCATCCGCTCCAAAACGTCCAATCAGCTCGAGCGGGTCGACCACATTCCCCCGGGTCTTCGAATACTTCTCTCCTTTCTCATCTCTAACCAACCCGTGGATGTAAACATCTTTAAAGGGGACATCCCCCATAAATTTGAGCCCCATCATCATCATCCTGGCCACCCAGAAGAAGAGGATGTCGAAACCCGTCACCAGAACAGAGGTAGGATAAAAAACTTTTAACTCCGGCGTCTTTTCAGGCCATCCCATGGTGGAGAAAGGCCACAGTGCAGAACTGAACCATGTATCCAGAACATCGGTCTCCTGTTTTAACTTATCGGATCCGCACTTGGAACAGGACCGGGGATCCTCTTTGGCTACGATGACCTCGCCGCATGCCTCACAATACCAGGCTGGAATACGATGGCCCCACCAGATCTGACGGGAGATGCACCAGTCTTTAATATTCTCCATCCACTCATAGTAGGTCTTCTCCCAGAGCTCGGGGACAATCCGTGTGCGACCTGTCCGCACGGCCTCGATGGCTGTTTGCGCCAGGGGTTTAGCACGGACAAACCACTGGAGGGAGAGATTTGGCTCGACAATCGTCTTGCAGCGATAACAGTGGCCTACCTTGTGATGATAATCCTCTGTTTTGAGCAGGATCCCTTCACGAATAAAACCTTCAACGATTTTCTCACGGCAATCGAAACGATCCATCCCCTGATAAGGACCGGCATTCATATTCATCCTGCCTTCCTCATCGATGACCTTGACCTGTTCAAGCCCATGCTTCAATCCGATCTCAAAATCATTAAAATCATGGGCAGGGGTGATCTTGAGACAGCCTGTTCCGAACTCCATATCCACATATGGATCACCGATCACCGGGATCTCCCTGCCGATGACCGGAAGTTTCACCTTTCTTCCAATATCCCCCTGATACCGATCATCTTCCGGGTTGACCGCAACAGCGGTATCGCCCAGCATCGTCTCCGGTCGTGTGGTGGCAACAACCACAAAACGGTTTCCTTCTATAAAGGGATACCGGAGATGATAAAGTTTCCCTGAAAGCTCATAATGTTCTACTTCTAGATCAGAGAGGGCGGTCTGGCATCTCGGGCACCAGTTGATGATATAATGGCTTCGGTAAATCAGTCCCTCCTGGTACAGGCGGATGAAAACTTCTCTGACCGCTTCAGAGAGGCCCTTGTCCATGGTAAAGCGTTCCCTCGACCAGTCACAGGAGGCCCCCAATTTCTTCAACTGGTTGATAATCGTCCCGCCTGATTGCTCCTTCCACTTCCAGACGCGTTCAATAAATTTATCCCTTCCCAGGGTATGACGATCGAGCCCCTCTTCCATGAGCTGTCGTTCCACTACATTCTGGGTGGCAATGCCAGCGTGATCCGTTCCTGGCATCCAGAGGGTACTATAGCCATCCATTCTTTTATATCGTATGAGAATATCTTGGAGGGTATTATTCAGGGCGTGTCCGATATGGAGGACACCGGTGACATTCGGAGGCGGGATAACAATAGAGTAGACCGGACGATTTGAGGCTTCATCCGCCCGGAAGTAATTTCGCTCCATCCAGAAACGATACCATTTCTCCTCCACCTGGTGGGGGTCATAAGATTTGTCCAAGATTTTTGAAACCATGTTTGCAACCTTCTGCCTCCTTGAGAGCTCAAAAAATGACTATTCGCTTTCTGATTACGCAGATTCCAAGAAATGATTTCACAGATTTTTATTTATTTTTCAATGCATTTCTAATCCGTGTAATCGTTAAAAATCGGTGTAATCAGAGATTTCTATATTTTTCAGAAATCTCTTAATCCTTATCTCCCTTCTGAAGCCGCTTGATTTCTTCCTGAATGGCCTTTTCTGCCAGATCAGGAATAACTTCCTTGACCATGGACTCGATCCGTTCCATGGTAGAGGTGATCATATGTCTGGTCATCTCAGGAACGACTTTGGTCACAATATCCTGCATCATCTCCTCCACGCCTTTGGTGATGACCTCTTCGATCTTCCGGTCTAACCGTATGACAGGAGGAGGCATTTCTTCCAGGGACACTTTCGGTACTTCTGTGCTCTCAGGCGGTGTCACCACTGCTTCTTTAAACTCTTCCACTGGAACTATCTTTTCCGCTGGGGCTGGGGGAAATTCGTCCATAAAAAATAATTCTTCCACAGGAGAAGGCTCCTCTGCACGAACCACCTCGGTGAATGCCTGCTTCGAAGGCTGAATCCCTTCCGCTGGGGCTGGGGTAAACTCTTCCATAGGAAATAATTCTTCCATAGGAGAGGGTTCCTCTACACGAACCACCTCTGTTAATGCCTGTTTCGAAGGCTGAAGCTCTTCTCCAAAAAATTCTGAGAGCTCTTCTTCTTCGGTCGGTTCTTCTTCCACCTCCACAGCTGTCGCTTCAGACATCAACTCTTTTTCTTCAAGTTTTTCAAGTTCATCCTTAAGCTCTTCCAGAAATATCTCTGGGAATTCTTCCTCCGTGAGTTCTTCAAGATCCAGCTCTACGGGAAGTTCCTCTTTGGGGGGCTCCTTTGGGGGAAGTTCCACCGTGGGAGTTTCCAGTTTGGGCGCTTCCTGTTTCACCTCCTCAACAAAAAAAGGTTGAAGTTCCACTTCGCTCGATTCAATCTTTACTTCACCCTTGAGAGCCGCTTCGAATTCATCAAAGCCCGCAAATTTTTCTTCGGCCTTTTGAGGAGGAGGCTCTATCTTTTGGGGAACTGCCTCAGGAATCTTCCCCTCTTTCTCCAAAGGCCATTCTTTTTCGATGGAGAGTTGTAGCTTCTCCATCTTCTGGAGGATATCTTCCAACTCGATCTTCTCAAAGAGTTTATCTCCAGGAATAGCTTTTTTCTCTATAGTCGGTTCATCAAGCTGGAGAGAAATCTCCTCAACCTCCTCCTTTTCTTTCGGCGGGAGGAGGAACTCCTTTTCCATCCCGACTTCTTCTTTTTCCGGTTTTTCCCACGACTCAATAGGTGCGATCTCCCCGATCGGTTCATCTTTTTGAAGGAAGGCAAAATCATCAATGCTCATCTTGGACTCAGGTTCTTCCACGACATCAACCAGTTCGATGATTTCCTCCTCTTCATCGATCCGGCCCGATGCATCCAGGGAAAACTCCTCTCTCTTTTCAGTTTCTGTCTTCCCGATATCCCCAAATGACTTCCAGCCCATATTGCCTTCCAAATCAACCTTGTCTCTCGCCTCTGCTTGGACTCCTCCAATGAAAGGGTTGACTCTACTAAAAATCTCATCCCCATTAAGCGGTCTCGAGATCATCCCATCCGCCTTCAACCGTTTGCAATCCTTCTCAGATAAATCTTCAAACATATCCAGAAGGATGATGAACGGGATATTTTTTAAATCCTGGTCAGAACGAACAGCTTGACATAGATCTTTTCCCCCGATCATGAGATCCGGCTTAAAGAGCCTCCCCCGAAGGAGAGCTTCTTCCTCATTGGTCGTAAAAAAGAGATGGTGATCAGTCGCTTCAAAAAATTTCTCAAACTCTTCTTGAACCATTCTGTCTGATTCGGCGATGAGAATCTCTTTTGCCATTTTTCAACTCTCCTTTAATGGGAGTTCACCCCGTTAGAAATCAGGGAGGGTGGATTGATCCTTCATCAGAATTCCTTTGAAACATAACCCACCTGAATAACTTAGGCTTATCATTTTTCTAACGGGGTAAATGAAAAGATGTGAATTTCATCATTAATTTTAAGTAATTATCACAAGCAAACATCAATGTCAACTTCAGAGTTCATTTTTTGTCTTTATTCGATCCTGTAAAAATCCCTCTACCATAGGCTCCAGATCGATATCAAAATCATATCTTACCCTCACGACAGATTGATCAATCCGTATCTTTCTTCCCAGATCGGTAGGAGTGGCAATGACCACCGCATCGCACGCCGCCCTTGCAATCGTCTCTTCAAGTTCCATAACCTGGACTTCAGAATATCCCATGGCTGGAAGGACTTTTCCAATATGAGGATACCTCTCGAAGACTTCTTTTAGCGAGCCAACCGCATAGGGCTTGGGATCGATCATCTCCCGTGCTACCCTCTTCGAAACAGATGCCCCTGCCCCTTCGGACATCCCCCCATGCGTGATCGTGGGTCCATCCTCAATGACCAATACCCTTTTGCCTTCAATCCATTCCGGGTGATCCACGTCGACAACAGAACGAGCCATCCACACCTTTGCCAGTGGGTTGGCCTTGAAAATATTCTGCTTAATCTGAAGAATGGATGCATCCCCGGCCTCATTCACCTTCGTGATGATGAGATGATTCGCCCTTCTGAGATTCACTTCTCCCGGATAATAAAACATTTCGTGGCCGGGCCGTAATGCATCAAGGAGTACAATCTCCAGATCCGGCCGGATAAACGGAAAGTCATTATTCCCTCCATCCCAGATGATCACCTGGGACTCTCTCTCCGCAGCCCTTAAAACCTGCTGATAGTCAATACCGGCAAATACAGTAATTCCCATTTCAACCAGGGGCTCAAATTCCTCTTTTTCCTCAATCGTGCAGGCCTCCTCATCCACATCCTTCACATCGGAAAACCGGAGTACTGGTTTGAACGTACAATAGGCCATGGGATGTCGGATCACAGAAACTCTCACCCCCTTCTTTTTCAAAAGGGAAGCGATCTTTCGAGAGATCACTGATTTCCCACATCCGGTTCTTACGGCACAGACGGAGATTACCGGAATGTTACTTGTAAGCATCGTCTCTTCAGGCCCGAGGAGAATAAAATTCTTCCCCCTGGATAGGATGAGAGAGGCCTTGTCCATCAAGTCTTCATGGGAAATATCACTGTAGGAGAAGACGACGATCTGGATAGGTTTCTCAGAAAGGAGTTGGGGAAGGTTTTCCTCGGGAAAGATGGGAATTCCTTCTGGATAGAGGGGACCGCTCAATTCTGGAGGATAAGTTCGATTGGAAATAAAAGGAATCTGAGTGGCTGTAAATGCGACCACGTGATATCCAGGACGTTCTTTAAAGAAAGTGTTGAAATTGTGAAAGTCTCTTCCGCCTGCACCCAGGATGATCACCCCGATAGGTTCTTCTATCGAAGGAAGATCATTTTGTTTTTTCAGTTTCATAAGGCCATCCAGGGAAGCGGAAGAAAGAGTTTCTCATAGAGGTTGAAAGCATACCGGTCGGTCATGCCAGCGAGGAAATCAGCAATACAACGCTCTAATGAATCGTAGAGGGTTTTTCTTTCGAATAATGTTAAAAAAAAGTCAGGCTGATCCATAAAATATTGGTGGAGTTCCCTTAAAATCTTGGCTGCCTTGTGGAAATCGGCATGGACGGTCTCGTTCTCATAAACCCTCTCCCAGAGGAACTCTCTCATATCCCACATCGCGGAAAGAACCTCCTCAGAAATCGAGAGGCGTCCATCTCCCGACCGTAAGGTCTCCGACACGATATCATTGACCATCGTATTGATCCGCTTCGAATGGGCATCCCCTAACCGTTTGATACAATCCTCAGGAATATCCTTCAGGGAAATCACTTCGCCCCGTATCGCATCATCGATATCGTGATTGATGTAGGCGATGATATCGGCCAGACGCACCACCTGGCCCTCGAGCGTCGATGCCATTGAAGCAGGGTCTTTACAGAGGATTTCCCCCTTTCCCTTCGTATGTCTTAAGATGCCATCTCTCACCTCGAAGGTGAGGTTCAATCCTCTGCCGTCTTTTTCGAGAAGATCCACCACCCTCAAACTCTGTTCGGAGTGGTTAAATCCGCCCGGGAGAATTTCATTGAGGGTCTCCTCTCCCGCATGACCAAACGGTGTATGGCCCAGATCGTGGCCCAGTGAGATGGCTTCGGTCAGATCTTCATTGAGCCGAAGGGCCTTTGAAATCGTCCGGGCAATTTGAGAGACCTCAAGGGTATGAGTCAATCGGGTGCGGTAATGGTCTCCGGTGGGAGCGAGGAAGACCTGGGTCTTATGCGTCAACCTCCTGAAGGATTTGGAATGGATGATCCGGTCCCGGTCGTGCTGGAAGGCCGGTCTGAGAGGACATTTCTCCTCGACCGATGGTCGTCCTTTGCTCATCGAACTCAATGTGGCAAAGGGTGAAAGAAACTTCTTTTCCTGCTCTTCCAGTTCCTCTCTGATCGTTTTTCCGGCTTTATGTTCTGATGCCAATTGACAAGCCTCCTCGCAATCGTCTATCTTTTGTAAAGCTAAGTGACTCTGGAGCAAAACTATCACAATTAAGGAAGTTTATCAAACAGAATCTCCTTTAAGAAGAATTTGGCGAATCACACTAATGATAACGAATTTCACGAATAAAACCTATTCGTGTCATTTGCTGCCATTAGTGCTATTCGTTTCTATTTTCTAAACAAATCTCCAATGGACGAAAAAGCTTTAATCCAAAAGGTCCTCGAAGACCCGATCCTTTATAAACTCTCCACTCTGGCCAAGGAGAAAGGTGTTCCCCTCTTTCTTGTGGGAGGCTACCTGCGCGATCTTCTGCTTGAAGCCCGCTCCCCTGGCTCCCAACAGGTCGCGATGGATTATGACTTCACCCTCCCAAAGGAATTCTCATCTTTCATTCCAACGATTGAGAAAAATCTCGGATTCCATTTCTTTAAAGTTGGAAAAGAAGAGGTAGGCACCGTCACTTACCGGATGATCCGGAAAGAGGTATCGATAGATCTCACCTTTTTCCAGGGAGAAACCCTTGAAGAGGACCTTCAGCGGAGGGACTTCACGATGAACGCCATCGCTGTTTCTCTCCGCGATGAGACATGCCATTCAGTGGAAGGGGCTTTCAACGATATTGAGAACGGAGTGATCCGTTCCGTTTCTCCTCGCTCTTTGGAACAGGATCCCTTAAGGATACTACGAGCGGTCCGTTATCTCTGTACCCATGAAGGTTTTAGAATCGATATTCAATTAGAGGAAATGATCTTTGCAAGGAAGGAATCGGCCAGGAATCTTCCCGGTGAAAGGATCAAGATGGAACTGGACCGGATCCTTCTCTCCTCCAGGCCAGGGCTCGGAATAAAATCCCTCTATGAATTAGGACTCCTGCTCGTTCTCATGCCTGAGTTAACAGGGCTTGAACATCTTGGCCAAAACAAACACCACCATCTCAATGTCCTCTCCCATATCCTTCTGATGATTGATAAGATTTGCTGGGCAGCGGAATGGGTGACTCAAAATGGAAAGGCAATCTCTCTACCCCTGGAAGATAGGTTGGCTCTCTATTATGCCTCACTCTTCCATGATCTTGGAAAACAGGACACTTACTCCCATGATGACAAAGGGAAAATCCATTTCTATTATCACGAGTCCTTCTCCTGCAAGAGAGCTGAAGCCATCATGGATAGACTGAGGTTCTCCAATGAGATGAAGAACCGGGTTCTTCATCTCATCAAACATCATATGAGAATCCTCAACCTCTCCTCGGAGACCGGTGAGTCTGCTCTCAAAAGGCTGGTCAATCAGATTGGGGAAGAAACACCTCTTCTCGTCCTCCACACCCTCGCGGATAAAGAGGCAAGTAGGGGAATCCTTTCCATCCAGATTGACGAAATTGTTGAAGGCCATTGTCTTCGACTTCTTCAACTGTTCGCAGAGAAGGATATCGTCCATCCCCCACCCCTCATCAGCGGCCACGATGTGATGGCTCTGGGCTACCCTTCTGGGCCAAAGGTGGGAGAAATCTTAAATTTCATCCGAGAAAAACAGATCGAAGGCGAGATCAAAACAACTGAAGAGGCCATGCAGGTATTAAAGGAAAAATTTAAGGTTTAAAAAGGTATGTACTAAAAGGGTGAAAGTAATTTTTCAGAAATCTCTTGAAGTTTTATTGACAAACTATTCTAAACCCATTATAAATTTCTTGTCCGCCATTTAGTCTTAATCTTGACGCCTTGCTTCGTATTCATTGCCAAAGAAACTAAAGAGGTTTGGCAACAGCCCAGAAATAACTTCAAAGATAACTTTAACAATGATCCGTAATGATTTGTAATTTAAGATAATTTTTCCTTATCAATTTTCACCGTCTTCATCTCAGGAGGTTGAAAAAGATGTGCGGTATCTTTGGAATTTATGATCACGTGGAGGCATCCAACCATGCCTATTTAGGTCTTTATGCCCTTCAACATCGCGGACAGGAGAGCGCCGGAATCGTCTCATCCGATGGGAAACAGCTCCACCACTATCGCCAGATGGGACTGGTCTCGGAAGTTTTCACCAAAGATCTCTTAAAAAAACTTTCAGGAAGGAGTGCAATCGGTCATGTTCGGTATTCGACAACCGGTTCCAGTGAACTCAAAAACGCTCAGCCTTTTGTAGTGGACTATGCCAATGGAATGGTATCGATCGCCCATAATGGTAATCTGACCAATGCCTCTCTGATCAGGAGTGAACTGGAGTCAAGGGGTTCGATCTTTCAGTCGAATATGGATACGGAGGTGATCGTTCACCTGATCGCCCGTTCAAAGGAAAAAACATTCCTGGACCGAACTATCCACGCCCTCCGTCAGGTCGAGGGCGCCTATTCTCTCCTCTTTCTCACGGATAAGGAGATGGTGGTCGCAAGAGATCCCATGGGTTTCAGGCCGCTGATTCTCGGCTCCCTTAAAGGCTCCCCGGTGGTTGCATCGGAAACCTGTGCCTTTGACCTCATCGGCGCCAAGTTTGTCAGGGAGATCCAACCAGGAGAAATCCTTCTCGTCAATGATGCAGGAATTAAATCCTTCAATCCCTTCCCTCACAGGCAGTTACGTCAATGTATTTTCGAATTTATCTATTTCGCCCGCCCGGACAGTTTCATCTTCAATCATAATGTTTATGAAATGAGAAAAACCTTTGGAGCCCAGCTCTCCAAAGAATCACCTTCAGGGGCAGACATGACCGTCCCCATCCCGGATTCAGGATTCCCCGCTGCGCTGGGTTATGCCTCGCAATCGAACGTTCCCCTTGAACTCGGAATGATCCGGAACCACTACGTGGGGCGAACCTTTATCGAACCGGATCAGCGGATCCGCCATTTCGGCGTCAAGATAAAACTGAATCCTGTCAGAGAACTATTGAAAGGAAAGAAAATCGCTATTGTGGACGACTCCATCGTACGTGCGACAACCAGCCGAAAGATCGTCAGAATGTTTAGAAATGTCGGTGCCAAGGAAGTTCATGTCCGGATCAGCTCCCCGCCCATCACCGACCCCTGTTTTTTTGGCATTGACACGCCAAAAAAATCCGAATTGATCGCCTCCTCCCATGCAGTTGGTGAAATCCAGAAATTTATTCATGCTACTTCTTTACATTATCTGAGTGTTGAGGGATTGAAAAAGTGTGTCAGGGGTGAGGAAGAACACTTCTGTTACGCCTGTTTCACCGGAGAATATCCCTACTCTTTTTAAGAAGCCTTATTTTCTTCCGTAATATATTCTTTTACGGTCGCGTAGATCTTATCGCCAATCAAACCGACATGGTGAAGCCATTCCATCGCATCGGATATTTTAAACAGGGCATGAGGTTCAATTCGGGATAACCTGAGCCTCTCTCCTCCTCCCTGTTCACGGTCGAGCAGAACCACCAGTTCGTTGACCACGCCGCCCTGATCTCTAACCACTTCCGCCGCTTCAATCACACTCTCTCCTGTGGTGATGAGATCGTCCACGATGAGTACCCTGTCGTTTCGGCTTAGGGTGCCCTCAATCTTTTTTCTTACGCCATGTTCCTTCCGAGCTTGACGGTAATAAATGAGGGGGATACCCAACTTCTGGCTGACCATGGTGGCAAATGGAACTCCTGCGGTAGGCACTCCCAAGATCTTATCTATTTTGTCTTTGTTAATCTCATTCACGACGATTCGCGTCAGGGAGTTGGCAATCCAGTCCATTGTAATCGGGCTGGAGATAGTCAGCCTCAGATCAATATAATAAGGGCTCTTTTTGCCCGAGGCCAGAATATAGTCCCCGAATTTAATGGCATCGTTTTTAATGAGGAGGATTCCCACCTGTTTCGTCAGAAAGAGCTTCTCCTCCTCCCACACCTTCTTTTCGATCTCTTCGATTCCCAGGATCATAAGCCCTCCAGAAATGTTTGTAACCACTTTTATAAAGAATTGGGCCAGATGTCAATAGAATTTATTCATCCCTAACCTAACGCTCGGGGTATGCCTTCGATACTACCTCTAAAGCTTCTGCTTTTTTTTTAAAAAAGGCTTTTGACATCCGAAACAAAATTTGACATAATTTTTTCCATGGTTTGGATTAGAAAATTAGGCGGGGTCACACTCGATGGTTTACAGGGTATGGGAAGGATGGGCCTTTTCTTTGTCCAGACCCTCTTCTGCGCCTTCACGCCTCCCTTAAAATTTTCCTGGATCATCAAACAAATCTGGTTTATCGGGTACCAATCCACACTGGTCATTTTTCTGACGGGGGCTTTTTCGGGAATGGTCCTCGGTCTGCAGGGATTCTATACCCTTAACCGTTTTGGTTCGACCGCACTGCTCGGGCCGATGGTCGCCCTATCCCTCATCAAGGAACTGGGGCCGGTCCTTGCTGCTCTCATGGTAACAGGAAGGGCTGGCTCTGCAATAACGGCCGAAATCGGGATCATGCGGACCAGCGAACAGATTGACGCCATGGAGTTGATGGGGCTCAATCCCTTTCGATATCTGATCGTTCCAAAACTGATTGCAGGCATCATCGCCCTTCCCCTCCTGACTGCCATCTTCGATGTGGTCGGCATTTTCGGCGGATATTTCGTAGGAGGAAGATTGCTGGGAGTTGGTCAAGGAACCTATTTCGGTGAAATGGCCAACTATGTGGGGATTGAGGATGTCCTGGAGGGGATTTATAAATCTCTCAGTTTCGGAGCCATCATCAGCTGGGTCTGTAGTTATAAAGGCTATCATGCCGGATTTGGGGCTGAAGGGGTGAGCAAGGCCACCACTCAGGCCGTGGTGCTCTCATCGGTCCTGGTCCTGTTCTGGGATTATATCATGACGTCTTTACTCTTTTAAGACGAAAGGAGCTTCAGGTCTAAAACCCTGAGTTACATATTCGGAGGGCCATTGCCACTCAAAACGAAGAGATAGAAAGAAAAAGATGATTCGGCTTGAAAACATCCATAAATCATTCAATGGGTTTGAGGTCCTCAAGGGCATCTCTTTCCAGATGGAAAAGGGAGAGATTTTAGCGCTGATCGGCGGAAGCGGCAATGGGAAAAGTGTCATTCTGAAACATATTGTAGGATTGTTAAAACCCGACCAAGGACATGTCTTTATCGACGGAAAGGACATAGGTCACTGTAAAGGAAATGACCTTGAGGAGATCAGGAGCCGGATAGGATTTCTATTCCAGAATGGCGCCTTGTTTACTTCCTTCACGGTCTATGACAATGTGGCCTTTCCCCTGCGCGAGAAAACGAAATTGAGTGAAAAAGAGATCAACGAAAGGGTGTTCAAGGAACTGGATCAGGTTGGATTGGCCGGGGCAGAAAATAAATATCCGGCTGAACTCAGCGGAGGAATGATCAAGCGCACAGCGTTTGCACGGGCCCTGGTCACAAAACCGGAGGTCATGCTTTTTGACGAACCGACCACCGGCCTCGACCCCATCATCGCCCATACGATTCTCGACCTGATTAAGTCGCTCCATGAACATCTCGGGTTTACAGCCATCATCGTCAGCCACGAACTCTCAAGGGTGTTCCAGATCGCCCATCGCGTGGCGATGTTACATGAGGGAAAGATCTGGACCATAGGCACCCCTGAAGAGATATTATCTTCAAGCGACCCGGTCATCCGACAATTTATCAGCGGGGCGACCGGTGGAGCGTTCAAGTTATATTAGAGGTGAAGAGATGAAAAAATATAACATCGAATTGGCCGTGGGATTATTCGTTCTTGCCGGGATGCTCTGCCTCGGCTACCTCTCAATCAAATTGGGGAAAATGGAAGTCGTTGGAGGAAAAGGTTATGAGATCTATGCCATCTTCTCCAATAGCGGGGGGGTGAAACAAGGGTCGAATATCGTCATCGCCGGTGTGGAAGTGGGTCGCGTGAAGAACATCGCCCTTGAGAATTATCAGGCCAGGATCATCCTGAGCCTGTCATCGAAGGTAAAGATTCAGGAGGATGCCATCGCCTCCATCAAGACCAAAGGATTGGTGGGAGAAAAGTATATTGAGATCACGCCAGGAGGATCTGATAAATTCATCTCTCCGGGGGGGAGAATCAGGGAAACCCAATCTTCGGTGGATCTTGAAGAACTGATCTCCAAACTTGTTTTTGAAAAAATCTAACGAGGCCTTAGGGGGATAACGATGCTTCAAATCTTTCTCCTTCAAGTTATTCTGCTCCTCTCACTCACTTTCGGAATGGAACCCATTACCTTTGCAGGAGAACCCCAGGAGCAACTCCGGCAGACCACGGACAAGGTCCTCGCCATCTTGTCTGATCCAGCCCTTAAATCCCATAATAAGTTAAAAGAAAGAAGAGAGCTGATCCTAAAAGTGGTTGATGAACGTTTCGATTGGGAAGAGATGGCTCGTCGTTCTCTTGCAAGGCACTGGGCACAGAGAAGCCCTGAGGAGAAGCAGGAGTTTACGATCCTCTTTAAAGAGTTGCTGGAGAGGGTTTATATGGACAAGGTGGAAGGCTATTCCTGGAATAAAATTGCCTATGAGGGGGAGCATATTGACGGAGACTATGCCGCCGTTAAAGTCAAGGTTTTTACGGCCAGGGACCAGACCATTCAAGTCGAGTATCGAACACGGAAAAAAGGACATCAGTGGGTCGTCTATGACTTCATCATAGAGGGAGTGGGTCTCGTGAACAATTACCGGACACAATTCAACGAGATCATTCTCAAATCCTCTTATCAGGAGCTGGTCAAAAGGTTGAAAACCAAATCAACTCAGAACTGACCTGGCCCTCGCATCAGGTGATGATAGTGATGGAAACAAGGGGAATGCTTTCGATGAGAATACCGATGATAGGATGTTTGTTATGCGGTTTATTGATGACGATGCTTCCTAACCATGCCTTAAGCGAACCTAAAGCCTCTATTGAATCAGCCCTTGACCTCTTGATGTATGATCAACCCTCTGATCCTCCCCTCCTATTGGCACAGTCTTACAGGCCGTCTTTAAAAGAGGAAGAACCGGAATTCGAGGAACAACCAGATACGATGCCCGACCCTTTCGAGCCTGTGAACCGCTTCTTTTTCAACTTTAATGATAAACTCTACTTCTGGGCGTACAAACCGGTAGCCTCCGGATACAAGATAGCTGTCCCTGAGGATATAAGGCATGGCGTCAAAAATTTTTTCTCCAATCTCACCGCCCCGGTCCGTTTGGTGAACTGCCTCCTTCAGGCTAATTTCAAGGGGGCTGGCAATGAAACCATTCGTCTCCTTCTCAACTCCACGCTGGGGATGGCTGGCTTCCTCGATCCTGCCCAAAAGGAATTGGGAATAGAGAAAAGGGAGGAAGATTTCGGGCAGACCCTTGGAGTCTGGGGGATGGGACCGTTATTTTATGTCGAATGGCCATTTCTTGGAGCCTCCAGTCTGCGCGATGCTGTTGGTTTCGCGGGTGACATCCTTCTTGATCCGAAGACCTACTTGATTAAGTCCATACCGGTTGGCCTCGCCGTTCGAACCTATGACCAGGTCAATGACACCTCCTTCAGGATTGGAGAATACGAGGATTTTAAAAGAAACGCCATCGATCCTTATATTGCCAAACGGGAAGCCTATCATCAATACCGACAACACAAAATTAAAAAAAGATAAAAGTAATTGACTTTTGTCTCTAAAATGTTTAGGTTTTTTAAGTCCACTGGAGTTACATCTGCTGCCTGAAGGAGACAATGATGAATCCGATTAAACTTCCTCTGACCAAGAAGAAGGAGAAAAAAAAGGAAAAGGCGCCTACTCGAAAGGGAGTGTTAGCCATCGAAAAGAGAAAGCATCCCCGATTTTTCGTCGAGCTCCCTTTCGATTACTCCCGGAAAGGCAAAAAAACTGATTTCGGTGGATTAGTAAAAGATGCAGGTGAAGGAGGTATTCTCGTCTATCTCCCCGAGAAGGTTGATGTGGGAGAAGTGTTGAAAGTCGAAATCTTTTTTGCAAAGGGCCTGGAGTTAAACACCGTCCAGGGAACAGCCAAGATCGTCTGGGCTGACCTTGCTGCGAAGGAAACCTGGAGGGAACACCGGTATGGGCTGGAATTTCAATCCATGCCCAAAGGAATGATTCAGAAATTGAAAAATCTATTAAAAGATCTGGGAGAAACCCACAAGTCTTAGTGGCAGGATTTCCCTGACTCCTCCCCTTCTCCACCGAAGTGATCATAACTTCATTTTTTGCGGTTTTCTGGCCATTAAGTTATATTCCAGTTGATTTGAAACCCGATGGCTCTCAATAGAAGGATTTCCAAATTCTTTTTCCCATCGCTCACCCCTAACTTCGTGATCCGGGCGGGGTGCATTGCCCTGGCTGCTTATCTTGTCTTCGGACATCTTCTGACTCCGTTTTGGATCAAAGGCAACAGCATGGAGCCTGCATACCGAAACGGGCAGGTGAATTTCTGCTGGAAGCTTCGTTATCTTTTCTCAAAACCTTACAGAGGCGATGTCGTGGTCATTCGCTTCACCGGCGAGAGGATAACGCTCCTGAAGAGAGTGGTCGCTCTCGAAAATGAAGAGGTCGAATTCCAAAATGGAAAGCTCCTGATCAATGGAAAAGAACAGGAGGAACCCTATCTCCAATACCCTTATGACTGGACCCTTCCAGCCCGCCGGGTGGAGCCCGGTTCCGTTTATGTAGTAGGAGATAACAGGAGTGTCCCGATGCAGAACCATCTGTTCGGGCAGACCTCTCTGACGCGTATTTTAGGAGGTCCTCTATGGTAACCCCTGTCAGAACGACCGGCAAACCATTCAACCCCACAGGCAGAGTAGCAAAAAAGAGTCCGTCTGTAGGGCAAAGGTCGATGATTCCTGACTGGTTAAAAATTAAATATGTCCTGGTCAGCATGGCCCTGATTGCAATCGGGATAGGAATTTTCTTTATGTTCCTCGAAAGTGAAGAGAAGAAAGTGAAGAAACAGTTTCACTTGCTTTCAGAAGGAGTCTCCAAAGAAACCGGCGAAAACATCTTTACATTGGACCAAAAGCTCAAGAAGATTGGCTCCCTTTTCAACGACACCTGTGACATGGCGATCCCGGCCCATTCCATATCGGGCCAAATGACCCGCGAGGAGATAACCGGCTATGCAGCTCGTGGTCGTCTCTATGTGTCAGAACTCCATTTGACGTTTCATGATGTTATGATCACCTTTCCGCAGGAAGGCGAGGCACGGGCCCGTGTGACCGCCCGGTTGACTGGAAAGACAACCGCTGGTGAAGGAATCAATGAGGCTCACGAAATCGATTGCCTTTTAAAGAAGATCGAAAAAAAATGGTTGTTCAGCAGCATCGAGGTAGTCGAGGTACTGAAAAAATAGACTACTCTACACTCTTGACAGGAATCACCCATTCAATATAATTGCCCATCATATTTCTACGGGAGGAGAAAAATGGATTACCAATCCTTTGTAAACGGACAGATTGCAGAAATTAAAGCATCGGTCAAAAACCACCTCGCTATCAATGCGCTCAGCGGTGGAGTCGACAGCTCGGTCGTGACCGCTCTTGGTCATAAGGCCATTGGTGATCAACTGAAGACTGTCTTCATCGAAAACGGTCTGATGCGGCAGGGAGAACCTGATCGGGTGGTCAAGATCTTTGCCGATATGGGGATTCCTGTTCAATTGGTCGACGCGAAGAAAGAATTCCTTGCTGCGTTAAAGGATTTGACCGACCCGGAAGAAAAGCGGAATGCCATCACGCGGACTTTTTATTCAACCGTCTTCGGGAGACTGGTACGGGACACCGGCGCAAAATTCCTCTTCCACGGAACCATCCTCACCGATATCGAAGAGACGGTCGCTGGCATCAAGCGTCAACATAACATCCTTGCTCAGGTCGGAATCGACCCGGAAAAAGAATACGGCTATCAGGTCCTTGAACCCCTTAAAACTCTGCGGAAAGACGGAGTGAGAGAGGTAGCAAAAATATTAGGACTCCCTCTCGAGCTTGCTAAAAGAATTCCCTTCCCCGGCCCTGCCCTTGCAACCAGGATTGTAGGCGAAGTCACTGAGGAGCGCCTTGCCACGGTTCGGGCAGCTACGGTCATCGTTGAAGAAGAGCTCGGAGACACAGGCGCCTTCCAGTACATGGCCATCCTCTTAAGCGACAGGGCGACCGGAATCGTCAATGGAAAACGGGAATTCGGGCAGATCATTGTGGTGCGTTGTATCAACAGCGTGGATGCAAGAACGGCAGCGCCTGTCGAGATCCCGTGGGCCAAACTGCAGAGGATTTGCGACCGTATCACCTCGATCAGGGATGTGAACCGTTGCCTTTACGATCTTACGCCAAAACCACCGGCAACCATTGAGTATATTTGAGTAATGGGGGGGCACTTCTATTCAAACAAAACTTTTCGATCAATGGCCAGAGGATTATGACCGGTGGTTCACAACACCCATAGGGGCCCTTGTAAAGAAATATGAATCTGACTTGCTCCTGGAGTTATTAGAACCCAATTCCGGGGAGAGAATATTGGATGCAGGTTGTGGAACTGGGATCTTTACATCAGATATTCTTTCCCATGGCTGCCATGTGATCGGTATTGATATCTCCTGGCCGATGCTTGTCCGGGCAAGGGTGAAGACAGAAGGATCTCCTTTCCAGGCGGCTCAGTCGGATATCCTCAGGCTTCCATTTAAGAATAATCTCTTCGATAAGGTGATTTCTGTCACCGCCATTGAATTTATTGAAGACGCAAAAGCCGCCATCGAAGAATTATTCCGTGTGACTAAAAAAGGGGGGACGATTGTCGTGGCTTCCCTGAACAGCCTCAGTCCATGGGCTGAACGGAGAAAAGCAAAAGAGGGCCACTCTCTTTTTCAAAAGGCAATTTTTAGATCTCCTGATGATTTATTGTCTCTGACTCCCGTCCGAGGGACAGTTAGAACTGCAATTCATTTCCGGAAGGAAGATGCCCCGGAAAAGGCTCGAGACATTGAAAAAGAAGGAAGAGAGAAAGGTTTAAACACAGGGGCATTTGTTGCGGCTCGATGGGAAAAACCATAAAAGAAGCGAGGAAATCATGGAAGAGAAGAATAAGTTACCTGTCATCATTCACCACTGGATAGAGCATAATGAAAGCCACATGGCCGAGTATCAGAAATGGGCTGAGAAGGCAGGGCAATTGGGACTCGAATCCATACAGAAGAATATTCAGAAGGCGATAGAGAACCTCAATCAGTGCAACCTCAGCCTTAAAGAAGCCTTGGAAGGACTATAAAGAAGGTGATCAGGATACCAGAATATCAGGGCATCAGGTAAAACCTGATCTCCTGATCACCTGATGCCCTGATCTCCTGGTATCCTGGTCGCCTGATATCCTGATACCCTAATATCCTTCAAAAACGGGCTATCTTTTTACCTAACTGGAAAGCCTTCTTTTTAGCCTGCTCGTTCTTGTCGATTTCTCCCCTTGCATAGGCAGAGACCTGAACCGGAGGCAGTAATTTAAGTCCGGCGAGCTTGCAGGTCTCCCTGAAGCTATGGACGATGGGGTCGGACGTATGAACATCGGGAGCTCCACAGACGGTGATCAGACCAATCTTCTTCCCCATCATCTTTGGTGCATAGGCCTTGTGCCAGGTCCAATTTCCATCGAAAAAGGCGCACCAGCGGTCCAGATAGGCCTTCATCTGGGAGGTCATCGCCCAGAAGTAGAGAGGGACGCTATGGAGGATGGCATCACCTTCCAGAATCTTCTTGTGAATCTCAAGCATATCATCCTTTATCACGCAAATGCCTGTCTCATTACACTTCGTGCAATCGAGGCACCCTGCTATTTTCTTTCGGCTCAGGACAATTTTTTCCGTTTTGGCTCCCATTTCCTTTGCCCCTGCCAGAGCCTGATTCAAAAGAATGTCACTATTTCCACCTATCCTCGGACTTCCGAGCACTCCCAGCACTTTCATTGGTTTCCTCCTCATGAATGGTATTATTCCGCTTATAAATCTTTGGCTCCATAAAGTCAACCTTTCGTTTTTTTCGAACCTCTTGACACTCTGTTTTCTATTTAGTACGCTTCATTTCAAAGGTGGCTATCCTGTATTGATAAAAAGCCTATGAGAAAAACTGAGAAAAAAGAAAAAACCTTAGAAAAAAATACCCCCCAGAAACAGGAGGGATGTTTCTTTAGCTGGGGGAAATTGGTGGAGATGAAAAACAATCGAGACCAGTTTTTTGCTGGAGATGGTTTTAAAAGAGTGCGCATACTCGATATTGATGGGAAGACGAAAAATATCCACATGGTCTGTGAGCTGGGGAGAAAAACATGGCCCTTGCATTTTGATAAGTTAGAGGAGATACACGACAAGATTCACAGCGGAGAGATTAACCTGATCCCCTATGAGATCGACCGCCTGATGCCCACCTGGGGAAACTTCATCACTGGTCTTTTTAAATTCCTGGGGTGTGGCAAAGATTAACAAAGACAAAACTCTAAACTCAAAACCCTAAACTCTAAACAATCTCAAAAAAGCAAAATACAAAACTCAAAACTGGATAATATAAAAGCAGTGAAAATCCAGGTTAGCCTTTCTAAACATTTGGATTTTGAGCTTTGGGTTTATTTGGGGTCTCGCGTTTAGAGTTTAGGGTTTGATGTTAAAATTATGGGGTATAAAGGGTGACAAGAAGCTCACACCTCTCGTCAGAAACATTTCTAAGTTTGTGCTTGGTTTCAGAATCGAAATGGATGGTCTCTCCCTGTTTCAGGTGAAACACTTTTCCTCCCAGCGTGAGTTCTAATTCTCCCTTATAGACAAAGATGAACTCCTCTCCCGGGTGTTTATATTCGACCATTTTATGGACTTCTCTTGCCTCAATCGTGACCATAAAGGCCCGTAATCGCTTATCCGCTGCTCCGGGTGTCAGGGTGCGGTAAGAGTAATTCTGTGTGCGCTTGATAAATCCTTCCTGGCGTTTCCCCTCGATCTGAACCTTTTCCTGTTCTGTCAAAAAATTGCTGGGGTCGATCTGCAATGCCTGCGACAGTTGCAGTAAAAAGGAAACTGGAGGAGTGAGGCTGTCGGATTCCACCTGTTCGATAAACTCCGGCGGTTGACCGGTTTTTTCCGCCAGATCCATCAGACTCATCTTGTGGTCATCTCTCAATTTTTTAAGCCTCTGTCCAAAGGTCACTGACCTCTGATCTTTGCCTGATTGAACCTGGTTACGGTAGAGTTCGGTGATCTCCCTGAAAAGATGACTTTTAACCTCCGAAATAAAAACAGGAAGAAAGGATTGGGTATCGGCAACCACTCCAATGTGGGCCAAATTGAAAATTGGCGCTCTCGAATCTCGGTTGACGGCAACGATTGTCCCGGCTCCTTGTAGGGCAGCCGTATATTGAACCGCACCCGAAGTGCCACAAGTAATTAATAGTCCTGGTTTGACGGACCTGCCGGTTTGTCCGATCAGTTGGTCATGCGATGTCCAGTGGGCATCCACCGCGGGCCGGGTCGCACCGACTTCCGCTCCTAAGAGTAAGGCGAGTTCCCTCAGATAATTAAACCCTTCTAAATTCTTTACTCCCCGTCCACCGGCGACCACAATCTTGGCATCCTCCAGTTTTGCAGCGTGAGGTGATTCGTGTACCGAAGATAGTATTTCAATCTTAGAAGCTCCCTCTTTCAAACTTTTATCAATTTTGATAATCTCTCCGCGGGCATCTTTGTCATAAGCAGGTTCGGGGAAAGTGCCGGGCCGGATGGTGGCCATATACGGTCGATTCGAACTCCATACAATACGGGCCAGATAAGTTCCCCCAAAGGCAGGACTGGAAGCGACCAGCCTCTCCTTTTTCTCATCCCAATCGAGTGAGATGCAATCAGCGCTAAGCCCTACCCCAAGACGTTTGGAAATCCTCGACGCAAGTTCAGTCCCGAATTCAGAAGCCCCAAAAAGAAAGACATCTGGTTGATACTCATGAATGATTTCGCAGATGATGTCTGTATATAAATCGGTCCGGTACATTTCCAGTTCCGGTCGATCAACACAGAGGACACGGTCTGCCCCTCTGGCAATGTATTCTTTGTTAAATTCCTCCCCTTTATTCCCCAGGAACACTACTGAAACCTTTCCCCGTCCATTCGAAAGGGTTTGCGCCTTTCCCAGAACCTGGAACGAAAGCCGGTCCTGATGATAATGGCGATGGTCCCCAAAGACCCAGATCTCTAAATCCTTTTTCATAGCCTGGCTCTATGACAATAGATTCTTTTCTGTTAACTTTTCTAATAGCGCTTTGGCCTGCTGTCGGGGCTCTCCTTCGATGAAATCGCAGGACTTCTGTTTGGTGATGGGGATCAACTCCTCGACCCATGTACCGGATCCCTCATGCCCTACCCTCGTCGGATCAGCTTTTAAGTCCTCTAAATTCCATCTCTCAATGGGTGTCCGGGTAAAGGCATCCTCAATATCGACTAAGCTTGGAGTGTGCAATCCAATTGCCGGTGAGATAGTGAGCAGCGCAGGTGGAGTAATGGCCGCCTTTTCTCTGAACCCATCGATCATGCGTTCAACAAGAAATCGATTTTGCTCTCTCTCAACCTTCTCTACGCCGGTGAGATGTGGAATTCCAAGTTCCTCAGCCAGCTGAGGGCCAACCTGTGCAGTCCCGCTATCTGTTGTGCGCATGCCAGAAAGAATCAGGTCATACTTGCCAATTTTTCGGATCCCCATGCCCAGGACATAAGAGGTGGATAGAGTATCACTTGCAGAAAACCGCGCATCGGAAAGCAGTACCGTCCGGTCTGCACCTATGGCCAAAGCCTCCCACAGCACCTCCTTGCTGATCTCAGGGCCCATTGTGAGAACGGTGATCGTGCCGGAGTATTCCTTTTTGAGATGAACGGCCATGGCCAAGGGGTAAAGATCAAAGGAATTCATCCGTGAGGATTTCAATGAACGCATGAGGCGATGGGTGCGGGGATCAAACCTCATCTGATCCCCAGCCATCACCTGTTTGATGCATACGATGACATTCATTCCCGCCTCTGGGCCAACCTATCCTTTGGCTTGGTTTCTAACCAGACTTTTTCCATAAACTAACAATTTCCAATAGGATTGTCATTCCGGCGAAAGCTCGGTTTCGAGTCGCAACGACCGGAATCCAGTAATTTCAGGTCGTTCTGGATGCCCCCGTATCAAGCACGGGGCAAGCTCCTCAAGTCCGGCATGACAGACAGGGTGCACTTATTAACACACTCTGACGATCGACCTTTCGTACTACCTCAGACCTCATGTCTCCTATTGTTTACAAAATTCAATCTACTTCCCTTTTTAACAGCTCCCGGGCGATGACGATCTGTTGAATCTCATTGGTCCCTTCATAGATCTCGGTCACACGGGCATCCCGGAAATATCGTTCGATCGGATAGTCCTTGCTGTAACCATACCCTCCATGGATCTGAACTCCCATCGAGGCCACTTTCGAGGCCATTCGCCCTGCAAAGAGCTTAGCCATGGCTGAAGGACAGGACAGGTCACCTCCCTGATCCTTAATATGGGCTGCTTGTAAGGTCAACAGTCGCGCTGCCTCCACCATGGTGCCCATGTCAGCAAGCATCATCTGAATGGCCTGGTGCCGGGCCAAAGGGGTTTTGAATTGAATTCGTTCTTTTGCATACTTTAGAGAAACATCCAGGGATCCCTGCCCTATTCCCACTGCTTGCGCCGCAATACCGATCCGTCCGGTATCCAGAGCTCCCATCGCAACTTTAAATCCATCGCCTTCTTTGCCGAGCAGATTGGCCTTCGGCACCCGGCAATCTGTCAGAATAATGGAGCAGACTGGATTGGCGCGCATCCCGGAATTATTTTCAAGAAGCCCCACCTCAAATCCTGGGATACCTCGCTCTACGATGATTGCACTGAAACCTTTCTTAACATCCCCTGGTTTGACCGAAGTAAAAATGACCAGGGTGTCAGCCACCCCTCCATTGGTGACAAAGATCTTATTCGCATTGACAATGTAAGAGTCACCCTCACCGATTGCCGTTGATTCAATTGACATGGCATCCGACCCGGCATTGGGTTCAGTTAAACAGAAAGAACCTATCTTTTGGCCAGCGGTCAGAGGGGGAAGGAACTTCGCCTTCTGCTCATCGTCACCGAATTGGCTTAATGGATAGACCACCACACTGTTATGCACAGCAATGGTCAATCCCATGGCTCCACAGACCCGCGAAATCTCTTCAATCACCAGGCAATAGGAGATCGAGTCTGTCCCGGCTCCGCCATACTGCCTCGGGGCCTGCATGCCAAAAAAATTGAGAGGCCCCATCTTCTCAACCGCTTCCCATGGGAAACGACCCTCGTCGTCAATCTCATGCGCAATGGGAGCCAGTTCAGCCTTTGCAAACTCCCGTGCCATGCGTCTGATCTGTCTCTGCTTGGGTAAAAGGTTAAAATCCAAATCCGCCACCTCAACTTAGATTTTATTTTTCTTGAATATCATAAAAGCATAATAGTAAAATATCAATGAGAGTAAAAAATTTACCGAGGAGTAAGAGATGAACTTGATCGAAGAGATTAAGAGTACACTCCGGATGGAAATCAGGCCAAATTCGCAAGGATTAGACTATCTTGAAGCCGTTTTTCAAAAAAGTGACCTTGGATTACTCAACCCTCTACTAAGAAAATATTTTGGTACAGAAGTAGAGACCCCTGGTAAAGAAATTACCTTACCGCCCATCATTCAAAAATTGGCCGATTCCATCGGAGGCCTCTGGCCAGGACAATTCTTCTTTTACAAACAGGAGGATGAATGGGTAACCTATGCCACCCTCTGGCCATGGGAATCCAACCCCGAGAAAATAACATTAAAATCCGGAGTATGGAAAATCGACCCCACAACCCTTTGAATGCTTTCAAGATTTTAGACCTGTAAAAAAGAAGAGGTTGAGATGATTTCTCAACCTCTTCTTTTTTTGGTGCCTAGGGCCGGACTTGAACCGGCACGGTGGGGGACCACCGAGGGATTTTAAGTCTTTTCTATAACCTTTCCTATAATTTCCTGCAAAATAACTTTTCCCTTGACATTTCAAAAACTTCCGTGTTATTATTTTTCCCATAGCGTCACAACAAAACCCTTCATTTCTTTTAAAAAGTGGGGACAGAGTGGGGACTGGATACCGAGGGATTTTACCGAGGGATTTTTTTTGGGACTAAACGGGGACTGTCCAGTCCCCGTTTTTACCGAGGGATTTTTATCCCGAAAGGGGGCCTTATGATGAGAAAATGGAAAAAGACAAAGTATCCGGGCGTCAGGTTTCGAGAACACGGAACAAGAAGATGCGGGGTCGCGATGGATCGTTATTTTGCGATTCGTTATCAGATGGACGGCAAGCGCCATGAAGAGGGGATTGGCTGGTCAAGTGAAAAATGGTCGGCAGAGAAGGCCGCGGCGGAGCTTGCAGAGTTAAAAAAGAACTTCCGGTTAGGGGAAGGAAAACCTTTAACGCTTCAAGAGAAAAGAGAACGGGAAAAACAGAAAAAGCAAAAGACCGAAAAAGACGCCTTGACGTTCGGGGAGTATTTTGAAAAGTCGTATTATCCGAGCGCACAGACAAGCAAAAAGGCAGGGTCACACAAAAAAGAATTGGAGCATTTCAAACTTTGGATTTCTCCGGTTTTAAAGTCAATGGAGCTTGGAAAAATCACACCGATTGCTATTGAACGAATCAAAAAAAATCTTATTGACGCCGGAAGGTCGCCGCGAACCGTTCAGGCCGTTTTTACAACGGTCAGAACTATCTGGAATCAAGCGCGCCGTGACAGGGTTGTCTTTGAAGATTCACCGACTAAACAAGTCAAGATTCCGAAATTCGATAACCGGCGACAGCGGTTTTTAACCCATGATGAGGCGGCGGCACTCCTTGAAGATTTACAGAAACGGGATTTCAAGGTTTACAGGATGGCTTTTTTAAGTTTGCATAGTGGCTTAAGGGCCGGTGAAATTTTCGCCTTAAAATGGGGCCACATTGACACAGAGCGGGGTTTAATCCGTGTATCCGACGGGAAGAGCGGGAAGAGTCGGGCGGCTTATATGACCGGCGAAGTCAGGGAAATGTTTTTGAAGATGAACCGTGGGGGGCCGGAGGACGTCGTTTTCCCAAACAGCGACGGCGAACCGTTCACAGAGATTCCAAAGACATTTAAGAGCGCGGTTGACGCGGTGGGGTTGAATAGAGGGCTTGCAGACCGGCGGCAAAAGGTTTGCTTTCACTCCTTGCGCCACAGTTTTGCAAGTTGGCACGTCCAAGGCGGGACCGACCTTTACACGGTCAAGGAATTGTTAGGACACGGCACAATCGGGATGACTGAACGATATTCCCATTTATCGCCGGAGGGCTTAAAAACCGCGATGAAACGGTTTGAAAACGGCATAGCAGAGGCCAAAGAAGAAAAAACCAATGTCATTGAGTTGAGAAAATAAGGGGGCAGTTATGGTTGACATGGCTATCAGAAAATGGTTTGAAAATAACTCTCCGTGGTGTCCGCTGTTTGGGTCAATTCCTTTTAACTTTTTAAAGACAGACAAACCAGAAATTTATTGCGATCCTATTGAATTAAGATGCTTAAAAATCATCCGTGGGGGCCGTTCGGTCTGGGGGGTCGGGGATCATCTTGGTTTACCTGATTCAAGGTCATGGCCGAAGCCGGAAAAAGTATCATGGTATCCAGAGGGGGAACTTCTAACAGCGCGCGGGATTTTTTGGCACGTCCTTGATATTTTTGGAGCCTCTCAAATCTTCAATCCCGCGGATCCGGATCAAATCAGACATTCGGAGATTCTATTTCATGCGCGGGATTATGGGCGAACGTTTGAGGGGGCAAAAGAGGTTGAAGATTTCAAAATGCTTGCAGTCTTTTCGATTTACCTTGCGTGGGATTGTCTGGAGGCAGTTTTAACGAAAGATGGTGATTACAGCGAGCGAGAGATTTTAAAAAACCTTTTGCTTGCAGAAGCATTTTTGAAGGAGTCTGAAATAATTCAGAAGTTAAAACTGAAGGGTCACTCAAAAAAGGCAGGGGCAAAGGGTGGAAAGATGCGCCAAAAAATCCCCGCTGTCTTTGAGGCCATAAAGAAAGCCGAACGGGAAGCAAGGCAAAAAACGGCGTTGGGAATGTGGGAATATTTGAAAAAAAGATATTTCGGCGACGAACATTTCGAAACGATAAATTCTGATTTATTTTTCGATAGGGATGAAACAGACGATGATGAAACAGAGAATTTGATGACGATTAGAACTTTTAACAGCGTTGGAAAATTAAAAAAAGTTCAAACCATGAAAGATAAAAGAATCACTTTTAGCCAGTTTAAAAACTACGTTAAAACCCACCGAAAAAATAAGCCAGTTTAGTCGCTTTCCTATCCTTCCCAAATGTTACGGTATCTCCAAAACAATATTGGAGGTGCCTAATGTCAAAACCTGATTTCTCAATTTTAGCAAAAACGTGGCCTTCTCCGTTCGTTGCCCGAACCGAAGTCAGAAACTTCTCCGGCGGGCTTATTGATTCAAAAACCCTTGCCAATATGGACAGTCAAGGCGCGGGGCCGGAGGGTCGCTTTCGTATAGGCCGAAAGATCGGCTATCCCGTCCAGAGCGTCATAAAATGGCTGGAAGGCCGGTTGGCGGAGTAAAGCCGATGGCTAACGAAAATCACGGCGGCGGATGGGTCAAACTTTGGCGTCAATCGCTTGAATCCCAAGTTTTTCAAGACGCGTCGCTTTGGAAGGTCTGGACGTGGTGCTTAATGCGCGCCTCACACTCCGAACGATGGGAAGCCGTGAAATGCGGCAAGGGAGTGACAGAGGTGAAACTTTCCGCCGGTCAATTTGTATTCGGACGCCTTGACGCCGCAAGACGATTGAGAATGAAACCCTCTTCTGTTTGGGGTCGCATTTTAAAGTTGTCGGAGATGGGAAATATTGAAATTTTATCCGACAACCTAAAAAGTTTGATTTCAATAACGAATTGGGACATTTACCAGAAGGAAGATTTTCAAATCCGACAGCGAACCGACAGCCTAAAACCGAAGAGTAAGGGGTCGCCAAAAGAAAAACCCCGAAATTCCGGCATCCTAAACCGACAACCCAAAATTTCAAAAAACAGTTTTAAATTTTCAGATGTTACTGATTCCGAAATTTTCCATTCCGACAGCCTAAACCGACAGCGAACCGACAGCGAACCGACAGCGAACCAAAATTTTTCCGACACTAAAGAAAAGTCTTTTAAAGAATTAAAAGAAAAGAATTTAAAGAATGAAGAGAATGTCGTTTTCTCAAATTTTTCTTTTTCTTCAAAACCTGAAACCCAAATCCAAACATCAAACCCGCCTTTAAGTGGAAATCAAAAACTGAATGCAGAGAAACTTCTCCGTGCTATGGGCATTAAAAGGCACAGCGACAACGGAGAAGATGAAGCCGAGCGCCGGCGGCTTCTCAATGAGCAAAAGAAAATGTTGGGGGTCAAATGAATAAAAAAACCGCGATACTCATTCAGAGGGCTTTTGATTCTTTAGACCGAGGGGCAAACGGACTTTTGGACTTCGATGAGAAAATAAACGAGGCCATGTTATCGGCTGATTCAGACGAAGAGATCGAAGGAATAAATTTTCTTATTTGCCGGATTGTCAGGGCGGCACACACAAGGCCGCGGGCATGGGCATAGATCGGAGGCAAAATGATTAAACCGAGTTTTGAATTGAAGGGCGTCAAAGAAGCGCTGGAACAATTCGACAGTAAGAAGGTCAAGGCGGCGATCCGTTCGACACTTGACAGGAGCGCCACACAGGGAAAACAGGAGATAGTCAAGGCCGTGAGCGATAACTACAACATCAAACCCAAAGATGTCAGGGACGTGACCGAAGTCCAGCGGACGACACAGACCGCGCTTGAAACTAAAATCAGAATTGCAAGAAAAAAATTGAGTTTGGCTTATTTCCGAGCAAGACAGACCGCGACAGGCGTCGTTGCACACGTTCGGAAGAGTGGCGCTTCTGTTTATCCGTCGGCGTTTATCATTCGGAAGTTTGGGGGGAAAGTTTTCAGAAGAAAAACAGAGAAGCGATTTCCGATTAAACACATGGCAGGGCCAGCCGTGACCGAGATTGTAAAGCTGGACAACATTATGGACAAGGTTCAGAAGCGTATCAACGAATCAATGCAAAAATTATTTCCAGAAGAAATTAAAAAAAGAGTTTTTAAGCGATGAACGGGAAAGCGTTGATAGACAAGGGAGAGCGGGCTTTAGCGGGTCCTTCCTGTCTGTTTCATGCGGGTCATCCGAAGGTCGCATCATTTCGTCAGCGTTGGGCCTAAATTTTTCAATGTCAGTCGGGGGAAAATGTGTGGACAATAAAAGATAAATCAGAGGCACTCTGTATTACAGAGCGTCACGTTTCAAGATTGACGGCAATGGGAATTTTGCCAAAGACCGGCGAACCAAAACAGATCACGGCGGCGTATATCCGGCACTTAAAGACAGCGAGTGATAAGACCGATTTAACAGAAGAGCGGACAAGGTTAATAAAAATTCAAGCCGATAAAAAAGAATTGGAACTGGAAATAGCGCGGGGGAAACTGATTGACACAGAAGAAGCAATGAAACGTTGGGGCGCGGTCGTTCAAACTATCCGGTCAAAGCTGTTAGCCATGCCGTCGAAGTTAGGGCCGTTGGTTTTCGGTGCAAAATCTTTATCAGAGGTCAATGACGTTGCAGAAAAATTCGTTCACGAGGTCTTGACAGAACTTGCAAACCCGAACCTTAAAAAACATCGAAGCCGCAATCAAAGAGATATGCGCGACGTTGAAGCCGCCGTCAAAACTCACGGTCGCAGAGTGGGCCGACAAGCGAAGAGTGTTAAGCGGGGAAAGTAGCGCGGAGGCGGGCCGCTGGTTTACCAGTCGGGCGGCATACCAGAAGGGAATCATGGACGCCTTCTCTAACCCTTCGATTGAAACGGTCGTTGTTATGACCGCGGCACAGGTGGGAAAGACGGAGATTCTAAACAACGTGACAGGATTTTTTATAGATCAAGACGCCGCGCCTATTCTGATTGTAGAACCGACGCTTGAAATTGCGAAGGCATGGTCAAAAGACAGGTTCGCGCCGATGCTTCGAGACACTCCATGCCTTAAAGGAAAGGTAAAAGATGTTCGAGCAAGAGATTCGGGAAACACGGTTTTGCACAAAACTTTTTTGGGCGGACATATCACGGTAGCGGGGGCAAACAGCGCGGCAAGTTTACGGGCGCGACCGATTCGCATTGTCCTATGTGACGACGTTGACGCCTTCCCGCCTTCCGCCGGAACTGAAGGCGATCCAGTCGAGTTGGCTTTTAAGAGAGCTACAACGTTTTGGAATAGAAAAAAAGGGATGTTTTCGACGCCGACCGTCAAGGGGTTTTCGAGAATTGAAACAGCATACGAGGCAAGCGATATGCGGAAATTTTACGTGCCTTGTCCACATTGCGGAGAATTTCAGGTTTTGCAATGGAGTCAAGTCAAATGGCCGAAAGGCGAACCGAAAAGGGCGGTCTATCATTGCGAACATTGCGAAGGAATAATAACCGACGCCGACAAAATCAGGATGGTTCGAGAAGGCGAATGGCGGGCCTCAAAGGAATCAAGCGGGGTCGCGGGCTTCTGGTTAAATGAACTTTATAGCCCGTGGGTTTCGTTCGGTGACATGGCGGCGCGATTTCTTGAAGCGAAGAAGAGCAAAGAAACCTTGCGGGTTTTTATCAATACGGCGCTTGCGGAAACATGGGAACAAGAAGGCGAGACCGTGAGCGATGAGGGCTTAATGGCAAGAAGGGAGGATTTTGGGCCGGAGATTCCGGCGGGCGCGGCGATTCTAACCGCGGGCGTTGACGTTCAAGACAACCGCTTGGAGTGTGAAGTCGTAGCGTGGGGCAAAGGCGAAGAGTCATGGTCAATGGAGTATTCGATTTTTTACGGCAATCCGGCGGAAAGAAAAATTTGGAATGAACTTGACGAGTATCTTTCCGAGCCGTGGACACACGAAAGCGGCGCTCAATTAAGAATTGCTTGCGCTTGTATTGATTCGGGCGGGCATCATACAAAACAGGTCTATGACTTCGTAAAGCCGCGGCAGATCCGGCGCGTTTATGCCGTCAAGGGAATCAATCAGGCGGGTCGGCCTATCATTGCAAGGCCGTCAAATCGAAACGAAGGGCGGGTCACGTTGTTTCCGGTCGGCGCGGACACAGCTAAAGAATCAATTTATTCGAGGTTGCGGATTGAAGAACACGGCGCGGGCTTCATGCACTTCACAATAAATCACGATGAAGAATACTTCAAACAGTTGACCGCGGAAAAAGTCATAACAAAATACGTTCGGGGTTTTCCGACGCGGCAATGGGTGAAAACACGACCGCGCAATGACGCTTTAGACTGCCGCGTTTACGCAATGGCGGCGCTTGCGATTCTGAACGTCAATTTAGATCGGGCCGTTGACCGTTTGACAAAAGAACACACAGAGGAAACCGCGCCGGTTCAGAGGGCTTCAGGTTGGATTTCAGACTGGGGGCAAAGATGAGGAAGGGTTTCTGGAATATCAGGAGTCCAAAGAAGAAAATTCAAAAGATCGTTTCGAGAGTCATTGAAAAAGTTGAGAAACCAAAGAAACCTCATCCGCTGTTACAAGATGAAACATACGGTTGGCCGAGCGGCGGATTGAGAAGGGAACGGCGAAAAAATTTTATAGCAGACTGGAGGTGAAAAGGATGGAGGAGAATTTTATTGCACAGTTAGGCGTCACGTTAGACGAGGGAAAATTTTACATTGTTGAGAAGCCGTTTTTTTTGCAGGTCGTTGACGGGCCTCTTCAAAGAGTCGAAAAGGGATGGAGGCTTTTACTGTCACAACGGTTCGGGGATGAAATGTTTTTTTCGGGGCGGGTCATTCCGGTTGAGTTGGGGGAGCATTTTGAAGCCGTCAGGGATTTTCAGGTGATTCAAAACGGCGAATATTTCCGAGTAAAGAAGGGCGACACTCTAAAACTTACGAAAGATGAAGCGGTTCAGTTTTTGAGAACCGGCGACGTCAGAGAAAAGAGAGGAGGTTTTGAAAATGAAAGTTAAAGCACTTCGGGCATTCTGGGTTGAGGATAAAAAGCGGGGGGCGATGGTTCAAAAAAACATTGGCGACCTTTTTGAAATGGATTGTGATGAAGAAGGCGAAGCGATTTTTAACCTTTTGGGCGGGGGAAAACTCACGGTCATTGATGAAAAGTATATCCCGAAAAAAGGAACGTATCGCGCCGTTCATTCTTTTTCCTATCAGACGGAGGAAGGATTTCCGCGGACGGCGGCGGCGGGGAAAGAGGTCAATCTTCTTCAAGAGCTTGCTTGCTCATTGTTGGCGTCGGGCCATATCAAGAGGCTTTCCGATGATGAATGGAGTCCGCGGAAACTTTTGCAATCAAACGTGAAGGCAAAAGAACCGGTGCGAATGTTCGATGATGAACCCGCGCCGGAAAACTGGATACGGAAGGGGGGCCGATAAGATGGAGATTATAAAAAAGGCACAGAGCGGGCCTCACAAATTCAAAGTGGTTAAATCTTTCAGTTGGGGGGGATCGGTGAAGGCGGCGGGCGAAGAGATTGAAATTTCAAATGCGCAAGAAGCTTTCGGTTTGGTTCAAGTGGGTCGGGTGATTCCCGCAGACCTTCCGGCGACGGCGGAATATATCGCACTTCGAGATATTAAGCTTTCAGGGAAGGTCAAGGCATTTGAGGCGAAGCGAATGGAAAAGGTCATTTTAAAAGCCGAACAAGCGTTAGCGCTTTTACTTGAAGGCGCAATCCTTCCGTGTGACGAAGATCAATGGCGACCGAATAACAGAAAACTTCTAAAAGGACGGGACCGAACCGAAGAAGAGCAGGCGGCCAGAGCGGAGGCTGCCTTTCAGGGAAAGCTGATGGAAATGGGACTTGGGCCGTATAAGAGCCGAAAATAAAAACCGGAGGTAACGGAAAATGAAAAGACAGATCAAACTAAAAGCGGATTTAACGTTGACAATTGACGGAGAAACAAGAAGCTATCGGGCGGATGATTTCATCGAGATAGACGAGCAAGAAGGAATCCGTTTGATTCGGGAAGGTTTAGCGCTTCCGGGGTTTCAGTATAGCGTCGGAGAGATGATTGAGATTGAGAATGAACCAAGCGCAGATTGAGAAGTCAATCCGATATTTAAAACGGCTATGGAGCGTCGAGGGGATTTCTCTTTCCGTTAAAAGGCATTCTTACGCCATGAGTCCGGCAGAGCGCCGGAAATGGAAACAAAACATAGCGCGGGAGAGATTGAAACAAGCGCAAAAACGGCGGCAATTTTTTTATGAACAACGGGGCAAGGAACTGAAAAAACAGCGTCAGCGATAACGCAGAGGTGACAGGTGGCCGGATGGATAACGGGCTGGAAAGAGATTGGGAAGCATTGCGGGTTGAGCGAAAAAACGCTTTTCAAATATTATAAAAAATTTGCCATGCCTATCTTTCGGAGTCCGACCGGAAAACCCGTGGCGTTATCGGAAGAGCTTGCGGCATGGCTGAAAAGACAAGGTTGGAAGGATAACGGCAATGGAAAAAAGCGATGAGATCGAGCGTTGGCAAAATGTTTTAAACATCCATTACGGGATGAGTAAAGAAGAGGCGTTTGAAAGATTCCGAGAATGGCGGGAACGAAAAAAGACGTGTCAAAGATGCGAAGGGGAAAATTTGGTTGAGTATTGCCCTATTCGTTCAATCTGCATGGAGGCCGATTATGTCAGAGATAATGCTAAAGGGAATGATCACGGAGGCCGAACTTTTGAAACTTTTGAACCTGAAACCTTCAGAGCTTCACTCTTTGAGGCGCGGGCAAAGGCTTCCGTTCGTTAAACTCAATTTGAGGTCGCGTGTTTATCTTGAATCCGACGTTATGGAATGGTTACAGGGCCGCCGAGTTATCCTTAACAGGGATGAGAACCCGTAAAAGGATAACAAAGAACCCTCTGAAACGAACGGAAAGCGGTCTGATATGAACGAGAAACGCACTCTCCCGAAGGGTATTTATTGGGACACGGGCCGGAGGTCAACATGGTCTGGAACACACAAGACGAACTGAAATTTTTAGAAAGTTTGGGGACTTTTTCAAAAAAAACCCCGAAGGACGCAAGAGAAAAATATTTTCATCGCCGGAAGCTGTTAGACGGATACCGTCAATCTATGAACCTTCGAAAATGTTGGAACGGGATTGAGCGAGAGAAAATCCTTGAATATCTTGATAAGCACGAATGATTTTCCAAAGTGGGGACTAAATGGGGACTGGACTGTTTTTGACAAGAAAAAAGGGCTTGCGTTTTAAACCATTCAAAACCCGCAAACCCTTGTCTATCATGGTGCCTGGGGCCGGACTTGAACCGGCACGGTGGGTTACCACCGAGGGATTTTAAGTCCCTTGCGTCTACCAATTCCGCCACCCAGGCGATTTTACTCGTTTTCCGTGACTCGTGACACGTGTCCGATTTGAAACTATAAATATATGTTTTACCGAGCTTTGTCAACCCCTTCCTTGTATCAAAAGTAATCTTATGTTAGATGTGAAAAAGGTATTCCGATGAACGGACACGGAACACGGTCACGGACACGTCCATTGAGGAAGGAGAAAACCATGAGATCGGATCGGATGAAGAAAGGAATTGAAAGGGCGCCCCATCGTTCCCTGTTTAAGGCCCTCGGATTAACGGATCGGGAGATCGCTCAACCCATGATCGGCATTGCCAACTCCGCTAATGAGGTCATCCCGGGTCACCTCCATTTGCATCAGCTTTCTGACGCTGTCAAAGCAGGAATCCGCCTGGCAGGGGGAACCCCTCTCGAATTTTTCACCATCGGGATCTGCGATGGAATCATCATGGGTCATGAGGGGATGAAATACTCTCTCAGTTCAAGGGAGTTGATTGCCGACTCGATTGAATCGATGGCCATGGGATACCCTTTCGACGGCCTGGTCCTGATTCCGAATTGTGACAAGATCATTCCCGGAATGATGATGGCAGCCGCTCGTCTCAATATTCCGACCATTCTGATCAGCGGCGGCCCGATGCTTGCGGGGCAATTCCATGGAAGGGAGATCGACCTGGCCACTGTCTTTGAGGCAGTGGGCAGACTGAAAACAGGGGGGATTTCCCCCGCTGAGATGGAGGAGATGGAAGGGTGCGCGTGTCCAGGGGTCGGGTCTTGCGCCGGAATGTTCACGGCCAACTCTATGAACTGCCTCGCGGAAGCCCTCGGTCTTGCCCTCCCCTACAATGGCACGATTCCAGCCATTTCTGCGGATCGGATTCGCCTGGCAAAAGAATCTGGCCTCCAGATCATGGACCTGGTCAAGAACCGTATTCTTCCTTCCAGGATTTTAACCAGGAAAGCTTTTGAGAACGCCATCACTGTGGACATGGCATTTGGCGGCTCGACCAATACCTCTCTTCACCTGCCAGCCATCGCTAATGAAGCCGGAATCTCCCTTCCTCTTCAAACCTTCAATAAGATCAGCGACCGGACTCCCCATCTCTGCAACATGTCTCCCGCAGGTCCGTATCATCTTCAGGACCTTCACCGCGCAGGCGGTATTCCAGCCCTCATGGCAGAACTTAGCCGTAAAAAGATGATTCATGGGGACGCAATGACTGTGACGCGGAGAACCATCGGAGAAAATATAAAAGGGGCAAAACGGTTCGACCCTGAAGTGATACGTCCGCTTGAAAACCCCTATCATGTCAATGGAGGGCTGGTTGCCCTGTTCGGAAATCTGGCGCCCAAAGGTGCGGTGGTCAAACGATCGGCTGTTGATGAATCCATGCTGAAGCACCGGGGATCCGCAAGGGTTTTTGAGTCAGAAGAAGAGGCCATCAAAACTATTCTTGCCAGAAAAATTAAAAAAGGAGAGGTCATTGTCATCCGGTACGAAGGGCCCAAGGGTGGACCGGGTTTTCGTGAGATGCTTGCCCCCACCTCGGCCATCGTTGGTGTCGGGAGGGATAGAGATGTTGCCCTTCTGACTGACGGCCGATTTTCTGGTGCAAGCCGTGGCGCAGCCATCGGCCACATCTCTCCAGAGGCTGCCGAGGGAGGCCCCATTGCAGTCGTTCGAAACGGGGATTTGATTGAGATTGATATTCCTGAGAAGAAACTCAACCTCCTCATCTCCGAAACAGAATTAAAGAGAAGACTCTCCCAGTGGAAGCCGCGCAAGAAAGAATTGAAAGGTTATCTCAGCAGGTATGCAAGAATGGTCACTTCGGCCCATACGGGTGCCACGTTTGAAGATTGAATATGAGGTTTGAATTTCGAAACTTAAAGTAAGATTCGGTGGTTATCGGGATATCAGGTTATCAGGTAGTGGATACCAGGACATCCGGACATCTGGTTTAAAGATTTCTTGCCATATGTTTTCCTGGTATCCTGATACTTTGGTATCCTGCCCCCTGATTTCCTGGTAACCTGATTTCCTTTCATTATGGAACCAAAATAGGGACGGCATACGGTCCTTCACGGATGAAGGCCATGGTGGGGTCGCCCCCCTTTTCGCGGTAGCGATAAAACGCAAAGAGGACCGCGTTCTGGACCATCTCTTGTGCTTTTTCAAGGGAAGGTTTGATTCGCTTGCCTTTCACAAAATCGAGGCCGCAATGGCCGGGGAGAAGGCAATAGTTCTTCCTCTCAATCTCGAGCGAACAGTAGATCAACCCTTCCTCTCCTATCTTTCTGAGCACCTTGCCCCAGACTTCAGGCTCCCATTGATCTTTGGTAAATTTCCAGGCGGGGGTTCTCAGCAGATCGAGATATCCGTCCGGCCCCTGTAATTTGAGCAGGTGGATCAGGCTTCGATATTCCGGAGACCCGATGGGTTCGATCAAGTCCCTGTTGTTGGCCGCGATAATAATGACACCGCCCTTTTTCACCGCAGGGAGAGCCCCCACACCAGCTTTTGCTGTCTGGTAATGATCTCTTCCAACATATCCGCTATGGGTAAGTACGATATCGAACTCTTCCTGAAGTGGAATCTCCGCATAGTCCTTGATCATGTCAAAGGCTTTCAAGTTAGCCTCCACCATATCGCCGGTGAAAATGCGGATCAGTTGCAGATCCTTGTTGAGATTGACATTGATCACAAAATCAATTCCGACAGTCCGGGCAACCTCAAGCGCTTCCTCGTGGCAGGGATTCCCTTCGAGGATAAGATTGGTTGCATTTGGATCTTCCAGATAGGTAGGGCCATGAAACTTCTGTATGGTCTTCACATCGACCAGGCCAGGACAGACCGATTTTCTTCCTCCTGAGATGCCGGTAAAAAAATGGCTCTCGACCAGCCCGGTGGCAATCTTTAAGTCTGAAAAATAAAAATCCCGGTTGATATAAACGTGGGTCCCTCTTCGGGTCGTTCCGATGCTTTCCAGAAGAGCCTGATTCTCGCAGTCGTGGTCAAGGATTGTGTACTGATCAACAACTTCCTTCCCATACATCTCCACTTTCTCTTCATCGGTGCTTGCCCTATGCATTCCCGTTGCCACAATGATCTTGATCTTCTCTTTCCTGATCCCCGAAGACTCCAGCCGTCTCAGCAAAGGCTGAAGAATGCCAGTCTCTCCCTTATAGGGAACAGGCCTGGTGATGTCGGAAACCGCAATCGCGACAGACATTTCTTCCGGAGGCCTCCCTTTTTTGCGGATGATCTCCTCCAGCGGAGGACTGCCAATAGGGGTTACAAATGCTTCCTCGATTGCTCCCTGTGGATTTGATAAAACAGCCACTTCCTTCATGGTCAGCTCAGCACATCTTGGGGGCACCAGGACCTGCAATACATTCCGGCCAAACTCCACATCTATGGTTTTCCAATCCTCTGTGTCAATCTTCTTCAGAGCTTTTTTCAGATCGGGTTTCATCTTACCCTTCCCTTCAGCTGATTCAGAGATTTTTTTTAATGATTCATCCGGGAATTGAGTGGGTAACCTCCTCTTAAGAAGGTGGCTGTGTCGCAATCCCCTTTTCGTCATTGCGAGCGACCGGAGGGAGCGTGGCAATCTCAGAATTATCAATACGTTATGAGATTGTTTCGGTCGTTTCACTCCCTCGCAATGACATTACGACACAGTCTCAAGGGGAGGTGGGGGGTTACTTTTAATGCCATCTCATTCTAAAGGAATTTCATAACTCCCCCTCCCCCCTCTTAAACTTAAGAGGGGGGAAAGCACCCATATCAAAGCTGGAAGAACTTTTCTAATTTAATATAACGGAATTACCTTGTCAAAAATACATGATATTTCCTCCTTGACATCCCTGTCATTTGCGAATAAATTGGCGAAAAACAGAGGGGAGGAACCTATGGTGAACCATGGCTTGCGATTCCCTGTACGAAGAAATGTTTTCCAACACACTCTCATCCTTCTTTCGATCATTGCTTTAGCTCCTCTTCTCTTTTTATCAACGGCTCATGCCGACCCGGTAGATAAAAATCAGACTCTTGTCTTTTATCTTGAAAATGATTACTTCGGAGGTACGGATCGCCACTACACAAATGCCTTCCGTCTCACATGGATCTCCCAGGACCTGACAGAGTACGATGAAGATACGCGTCTTCCACGATGGGGGCTGCCCATTATCAGGAAACTCCCCCTAGTCAACCGACCTGGCTACCAGCGTAATATAGGCCTCTCTGTGGGGCAGAACATCTATACCCCGGAAAATATTTCCAGAAGGGACCTGATCAAAGACGACCGTCCCTATGCAGGTTGGACCTATCTTGCCCTAACCTTTCACGTTAAAAACACAGAAAAACTGGATGTCTTTGAAGTGGCGATGGGAATTGTAGGGCCAGCATCGCTGGCAGAAGAGACACAGAGAATTGTCCATAGATGGGTTGAGAGCAAAGATCCGAAAGGCTGGCGTCATCAACTCAGAAACGAACCGGGCATCAACATCGGTTGGCAGCGTAACTGGCGGCTTTTGAGCAAAAATGTAGGTGGAGGGTTTGGCGCTGATTTCATTCCTCATCTCGGCGTAGTTGCTGGTAACGTATCCACTTACGCTAACATTGGCGGAGAGGTACGATTTGGTTACAATCTTCCCCTTGACTTTGGCACCTCATTCATCCGATCGGCAAGCGGCATCGAAGCGCCTGTTGATCAGGCGGATCCCAGGCTTCGTCCCAGAAAAAACTTCGGATTTCATCTATTCGCTGATGTGGACGGCCGATTCGTGGCCCGGAATATCTTCTTAGATGGAAATACCTGGAAAGACAGCCACCGTGTTCATAGAAAACAATGGGTGACTGACATGGCCGCAGGGTTTTCCATTGTGTACAAACGTATTAAACTCAGCTATGCCCACGTTTACAGGACTAAAGAATTTGATGGACAGGACCAGAGCCAGCTCTTCGGTTCCGTCACCCTGGCCATCACTTTCTAACCAATTTGAAGCTTTTCCCGCCACCCATCTCTTTCCGCCCAATCCTCAACGGTTAACTGCGAGGAAAGGAGACCCTTTTTTGCTACAATAGAATCAATTTTCTCCAAGTCTGAACAATAGTTATACGTAGAATATTAGATATCGGCGTATAATACAAGCCTCTACCTCTACTACTTTTTTCGGTGAAACCTTCCAGATCTTCCTATTCATGTTGGATCAGAAAAAATAAAAAAGGGCTCCAAGGTAATAACAATTACCCTGAGCCCTTTGATTTTTTTCTGGAGGCGGCAACCGGATTTGAACCGGTGAATAACGGTTTTGCAGACCGTCGCCTTACCACTTGGCTATGCCGCCTTTTGGAGCGGGAAACGGGATTTGAACCCGCGACTTCAACCTTGGCAAGGTTGCACTCTACCGCTGAGTTATTCCCGCAGTGTTACGTAAAAAAATAACAAGTTTGGGTAGGCAATGTCAAGTCTGAACAGTTCGGGGTTCCCTGTAGAGGCAATTCATGAATTGCCCCTACACGACGATCGTTTTCAGAAACTTTTTGAAATAATCGAACCCTGAGAGGACAGCCAAAAACAGCGCCACCCAGAGAAGGATCATTCCGACCAGATGAAAATCTACCCCCAGGTAGGGACCGTTCAAAATCAGACAAGAGATGGAGGTCATCTCAAAGGCGGTCTTATATTTCCCGATCAGGCTTGGGGAAATAACGATCCCTTCGGAGATGGCGATCCCTCTCAATCCGGTCACCGCGATCTCCCTTCCGACGATGACAATCACCATCCAGGAAGGAATCCCCCTTGCGGAGATCAGGGCGATCAGGGCTGTGACAATGAGGAGTTTGTCGGCAAGGGGATCCAGAAACTTTCCCAGGGTTGTCACCATCTTCCAGCGTCTGGCCAAATAACCGTCCAGTGTATCGGTCAAGGACACCAGGAGAAAGACAATCGCTGTAATGATCTGAAAGGTCCTGCCATTCATAAAGAGAAGCAGGAGGATAACGGGAATGGCCAAGATCCGGATGACCGTCACCCCGATCGGGAGGCTCATCATCTGCTGGTAACTCATTTTTTCCATTGATATCAGGCTAATCAATCAGGGTTTATAGGATTGGTAATAATTTAACACCTTCCGAACATAATCGATCGTCTCCCGATAAGGTGGGATGGATCGCAATTCAGAAACAATATTCTCACCCGCATTATAGGCGGCCAGCGAGAGGCGGAGGTCATCGTTAAAGAGAGAGAGGAGATATTTGAAATAGCGAACCCCGCCATCGATATTCTCTCTCGGGTTGAAAACATTGACAACATTCAGCCGGGCGGCAGTCTCCGGCATCAATTGCATCAATCCCTTTGCCCCTTTTCTGGAGACTGCAAGGGGATTAAATCCTGATTCTACTCGGATCATTGCCTTTACCAGAGCAAAATCAACATTATATTTTTTAGAAAACTCCTGAATGATTGAATCATAGGCAGTTGCATCTTTCAAATTCGTAACCGGGATCTGCCCATTCTCCCCCTCACCCACATCGTCTTTGCTTTCTCGAATGTAGAGTTTGAACTTGGATTCTCTGGGAGTGTTGGTGAAATGGATAACGCCATTTTCGTCAACCCACTTGTAGATGCCAGCATAGGAAGTCCCAGAAAAAAGAACAAGATGAATCAGAAAAATAGAAGTGATAATCAACTGCACCAAATTGATCTCTCCAATCGAATATAACTGACTAAAAACTTACCAGAACTTGCTTGCGCTGTCAATGAGCATTGACAAAATAACGGGTGTTGCTCTGGTGAAAACCATCCTCCAAAATATTTCTAACTTATTGAAAACACTGGATTCCGGAATTAATCAGGAATGGCAGTATTTGAAAGTCAAATTTTGTAGTTTTTATTTCTAACTCATTTCAGTATAACTCTGCAATATCTATGCCTTTTCCCCTTTAAAAAGCCTTTTTACCCCAAGCTGTAAATCATCCATAATGGTGTAGGCAACTGGCACAACAAACAGTGTCAGCAGGGTTGAAGCGAACATTCCGCCAAAAGTGGCCCGGCCCATCCCCGCTCTCAATTCGCCTCCGGCGCTATAACCTAGGGCCACCGGAAGAACCCCTAACATCGTAGTCACCGCCGTCATCAGGATAGGCCGAAGCCTCACTGGCGCCGCTTGAAGCACGGCTGCGTTCCTCTCCATCCCTTTTTCGATCAATGTGTTTGTATAATCTACTAACAGAATGGAATTCTTCACGACCAGAGCCGTCAGGGTGATCATGCCGATCATGCTGATAATCGAGATGGAATCGCCCGTCAGATACAGGGCACTAAACGCTCCTGCCGTGCTCAGGGGCAGGGCGAGCATCACCGTGAGGGGATGGAGAAAACTGTTGAACTGCATGGCCAGGACCATATAGATGATGATAATGGCCTGGATCAAGGCCTGGAGCAGGTAGCGGAAAGATTCTTTAAATGCCTCTGCCTGACCGAAAAAGCTGTGGGAATATCCTGTAGGGATGATCTGCTTGGCCAACGCTTCCATTTCATCAATCGCTTCACCCAGCGCCTTTCCGCCGGCTGTATCCGCATAGATGGTGGCGCTTCGCTGCCTGTCTTTGCGGTTGATCAAATTGGGCCCGATCCCCTCTTCCACCTTGATAACCTGGGCCAGTTTGATCAATCCACCCCTGGGGGTCCGGAGGGAGATCTGTGCGATGTCTTCAGGGTTCATTCTCTGGTCCTTGATCAATCTAACCCTGACATCATAGCGTTTGGCCCTTTCGACATCCTTGAACTTGGAGACCTCCTGGCCTCCGATCATCTGCCGGACCACGGATGAGATCTCACGGACATCCACGCCCACATCGGATGCCTTATTCCGGTCGATAAAGATCCTGACTTCGGGTTTCGTCAATTCGAGATCACTGCTCACATCTACAAACCCAGGACGTTTCATCATCTCCGCCATGATCTGGCTGGAGATTGATTCCAGCCCTTTGACATCAGGTCCTTTGATATCAAACTGCAGCGGAGCTCCTCGCCTTCCCCCGACAGCCACAGGCTCGAAGTCTTCGATATAGATCTTGCACCCTGGAATTCCCCGAACTTCCTCGCGCAGTCCGGCCATGACCTCATGTTGTGTTCGGTTCCTCTCCCCGCGGTCCTTCAGGGCAACCAGCAAGACCCCTTTATTTACCTCTTTGCGTGTTCCCACCCCGATCGTTGAAAAGATGTTTTTCATTTCAGACAGGTTAAGCACCAGGGTTTCCAGCCTTCTCATTTTATCATCGGTGTACTGCAGGGTGGACCCGGTCGGAGTTTCCAGGTGGATGAGGAAACGGCTCTCATCCGATTTGGGAACGAATTCCCTCTTCAGATTTGCCAAGAGGGCCACACTTCCAAAAAAGATCACGGTCGCCACAAGCACGATGATCCACCGATGTCGCAGGCAGAAGGCGAGAGTCTTGCGGTATTGGCCCTCCAGCCCCTCATAGCCTCGTTCAAAAAGATGGGTCAGTCTGCTCCTCTTCTGTTCCACCTTAAGAAATCTGGAGCAGAGCATGGGGATCAGGATCAGCGCAATGACCAGTGAGGCGATGACCGAGGCCGCTACCGTCACACCGAACTGGTAGAAGAACCTTCCGATGATTCCCCCCATGAAGGCCACTGGAATGAAGACAGCGGCAATGGAAAAGGTGGCTGCAGTGGCGGCGAAAGCGATCTCCCTTGCCCCATCTCTGGCCGCACTCTTCGGATCCTTGCCCTCTTCCATGTGACGGTAGATATTTTCAAGGACGATGATCGCATCATCAATGACCACCCCCACCATCATGGAGAGGGCGAGCATCGTCATATAGTTTCGCGTAAACCCCATAAAATGCATGATGCCGAAACTGGCGATCAGAGAGGTCGGGATCGCAAGGGCCGTGATGATCGTGCTCCGGAGGCTGAGAAGAAAGAAGAACATCACTCCTGCGGCCAGGACCCCGCCCAGGAAGACATCGTATCCCACATCAGCAATCGCTTCTTCAATGAAAAAGGAACTGTCAAAGGAGACGGAGACCTCGACCCCGGGAGGAAGGGCTTTGTTCATCTCTCCCAGTTTCGATTTGACGGCCCGTGCCACCTCCACCACATTGGCTCCGGAGCGGGGAACAATGCTCAATCCAATGGCAGGCATCCGGTTAAACCTGGCCATGGAGCGAACCGGTTCTGTCCCGTCCTCGGTCCAACCGACATCCTTCAGGCGGATGGGCGCTCCATTCTGATAGTTGATGATCAGATTGTTGAATTCCTCGATATTTCGAAGTTCGCCCAGGTTGCGGACGGTAAACTCACGGTCCACGCTCTCGATGATCCCGCCGGGAAGTTCAACATTCTTGATCTGAAAAGCCCGTGCGATATCATTTGAAGTGAGCCGGTGGGCTTCCAATTTCTTTCCGTCGAGCCAAACCCGTATCTCTCTTTTCGCATAGCCATCCAGGTTGATCGTTCCCACTCCCTGGATGGACTCTAACTGAGGCCTTAGCACCTCGTCAGCAATCATCCCCAATCGCTGGAGAGGCAGGTTGCCCTTCATGGAAAGCCAGATAATGGGAATGGCATTGATGTCGAATTTATCAATGATGGGCGGATCGATATCCGTAGGAAGTTTCCTTCTTGCCAGATCGACCTTTGCCCTCACATCTTGAATGGCGGAATCGATATCACGGTAAAGTTCGAATTCAACCACCACCTGTGAAAAACCATATCCGCTCGAGGAGGTAATATGCTTGACGCCTTCGATGGTGTTGACCTGCTCCTCAATCGGATCGGTCACATCTGTATCCATCACCTCCGGTGCAGCGCCAAACAGGGTCGTGGTGACTGTGACATAAGGAAAATCGACTTCAGGAAAGAGGTCAATGCCAATGCGCTGGTATCCGAGGATTCCAAAAAAGACAAGGGCTAACGTGATGATCGTGGCGACGACGGGTCGCTTAACAGAAGTATCGGAAAGAAACATAAAATCTCCAAGGAAAAATGGAATGATGGAATATTGGAATACTGGGTTACTGCATGTATCTTCAAATTCTTCCGCATTATTCCCTTATTCCACTATTCCATAAAAACAACTGTTGTCCGCAACCTATTTGGGATTTGGTGCTTGGGATTTGGTGCTTATTTTAACTTTCATTCCTTCGGTGAGTTGTTCGTGTCCGATGGTGACAATCCGTTCCCCCTTCTGAATCCCTTTGTTAATCTCCACCTTTCCATTAAAGCGGGTTCCGGTTTCGACTTCTCTCCGAAGGGCAACTCCTTCCCTCACCACAAAGGCAAAGGTCTTTCCCTCTTGGCTGAAAAGGGCAGACTCTGGAATGGCAATGCCATTGGGATTGGTTCCAGCAGGAAGGGTAACCTCGGCAAAAAAACCAGGTTTTAGCCGGTGATGGGGATTGGGGGCCATGGCTTTCATCTTCACATTCCGGGTTGCCGGATCAGCCGTCGGGCTGATAAATTGAAGCGTGGCCGAATGCTTCTCGTCGTTGAATGCCTTGATTGAGAATTGAATCTGGCTGCCCTGGCGAATCCTCCCCGCCCAATTCTCAGGCACATAAAATTCCAATTCCAGCGGGTCCATCTGGACAATGGTCAGGATTTCATCTTTGGGCGCCACATTCACGTGCTCTCCGAGAGAAGCGATTTTAAGATTGATCACCCCTTCAATGGGAGAGATGATCCGATGATCCTGAAGGTTCTGTTTTGCCAGATTCAATTCAGTTCTTGCCAGCGCCAATCTCGCCTCATCCAGTTTCACCCTCAGGCTGATGTCATCAAACGTCTGTTGAGGAATGACTTTCGATTCGAGGAGTTTCTGATATCGGAGCAGTGTGTTCCGGTTTGTTTCCAGCGAAGCCTCAGCCTCCATCACTCTTGCTGCTGCCCTCTCCACCTGGAGCTTTGCATCCATATCATCTAATTGAACCAGAACCTGCCCCTTTCGAACCCTTTCGCCTTCCCTGACTGAGATCTTCTCAATGATTCCTGCCTTTTTGGGGCTGATCGTCACATGTTCAGGAGTTTTAAGACCCCCCACGGCTGAAAGCGTGTAGGAGATAGGCCTCGGAACAACCTCTGCTACCTCCACCTGTCTCTCTTCCGAGATCTGGACTGCAGCCATTGAAGGTTTTTCAACACTGGCCGATTCCTTCGACCCACACCCGCCGATCAAACCGGACATTAGCAATAATATGATTAACTTCTTCATATTCGTTCCTATCTTGTATATCCGCCTTTCATTGATCTTCGTTCACTTCTGTATTCCCTGCCTTATATTAACCCCTCCCTTCCTCCCCTTAATCTAAGGGGAGGCGAGGTGGGGTTATATCGGGGAATTACGGATATATCCTTCCCATGGATCGTTCCAGTCTTGCTTTGACGACATTAAAATCGCTCAAAGCCCCGTAGTAATTCACCCTCGCCTGTGCCAATAAGGTCACTGCATCGAGAACATCCGTGGCGGTAGCCACCTGATGTTTATACCGTTCCTCGTTCATCCTCAAATTCTCTTCAGCCTGTTCGATGGCTTTCTCAGCGACGCTTATATTCTTTTCAGCGACCAGCATAGTTTGGTAATTATTTTTTACCTCCAAAGTAATCCCTTCGATCAACTGAACCTTAAAATCTTCCGACTGCGACACTCTCACTTTGCTCTCACCCACCCTGTAACCTGTCTTTCCCCAGTCCCCAAGGGTGATGGTGGCTAAGGTTTGAATCGTCCATCTCTCACTCCGAAGATCGCCCATGAGCGACGGTTCCTCTGAAAATCGGGAATAATTGCCGAAAAGATTGATCGTGGGAAAAAACCCGCTCTTCGCAATCTTAACCCCTTCCTTGGCCTGCTCGACCCTTAGGGTTGCGCCTTTTATTTCAGGCCTCCTCTCCAATGCTTCTTTCAAAGAGTCTTCAAACTGGAGAGGAAAGGGACTGTAACCGAGGATATCGATGATCTGCAGGGGAGCATTAATATCATTTCGGAGCAATGAATTAAATGAGGATTTTGTCAGGACGACATCATTCTCAGCCCTGACCAACCCTTGCCTTGCATTGGCGAGTCTCACTTCTGCCTGAAGAACATCATTCTTGGGTACAATCCCTACTTCGAAGAAGGCCTTGGTCACCTCGAGCTGGGCAGAGAATTGTTTAACTGTTTGGCGGGCCACATCCAGGAATTTTTCGGCCCTCAAGATATCGAAGTATCCTTCTCTCGCCTGTAAGACGATGTCCCTTTTAACCGTTTCCACATCCGTTTTGGAGATATCCACTCCCAACTTTTCGTTTCGATAATTTGCACGAATGGATCCTCCCGCAAATAATGGCTGGTTGACGGTCGTGCCTAAATTGTAAACACTTCTTTCGGCTCCAGATCCACTCACTCCTGAACCAATAGTCGTTGGGCTGTTATAATAGGTATGAGCATATTGCCCTGTCCATTTCGCAAAAAAATCGGTCTGAGCTGCCCTTCTCCTGAACTCCGCTCCTGCTACGCCTTCCATCGAGGAATGGAGTCTCAAATTTCGCTCCAGAGCAATTTTAATGCTCTCCTCAAGCGTAAGCGGTTTCTGGGATTCCTGGGCCCAGGTTACTCCTGTAAAGAGGAGTAATACCAAAATCAATCCAACGCACCATCTTACTTTCATCGATCTATTTCCTCCTTTCTTCCTTTTCAGTTCCTTTTAGAAAGATCCCCAGTATGGTATCTGCCTTTGAAATAAGCGAATAGGATTCCGGGCTGATCAACCATTCAAAGATAAAGGAATGAACGATTCCTTCGAAAGCATGCGCTAAATCCAGAGGATTCATCCGTTTTAATTCCCCTTCCTTCATCCCCTGCTCAAAAGTCTTCGCCAATAACTGGATATAGTCCACCATCTTATCGTGGATCTTTTTTCCGCAATCATCCTTGATCGCCCACTCAAAACGGCTCCCCTCGGAGGTATAAATCCTGAAAAAATCTCGGTTTCGTTCGATGAATTCCAGTTGGAGGACAAGGATTTTTTTAATTCTTTCAATAGCGGAAGTCTTCTGGGAAAGTTCGGCTTTAACGAGGCGGTTGATTTCATCCGTCTTCTCATCGATGAGGGTAAAATAAAGGTCTTCTTTTGATTTAAAAAAATTATAAAGAGTTCCTGTCCCAAACTCAGCCACCTGTGCAATCTCATTCATGGTGGTGTAAAAGAACCCTTTGGCGGCAAAGACTCTTTCCGCTGCCTGAAGGATCTCTCTCCGGTGAGCCAAATGTTCCCTCTTTCTTCGGGCTATCTTCTCCATTTCCTTCCTTTCAAAAATAATTGTTCACATTATGAATATATATTCATTTTTAATATAAAAAAAAACCACTGTCAAGCATAATTCAGTGCCGATCACCTCCCTGCATTATCCGTTGACTTCAGTTGTGAGCCGTACCTGTTAATTGGTAAATGGTATCGAGGGTTACGCCCGCGCTGATAGGGATACAATCTTCCCACTCACTTCCAGGATATGGGTGATAATTCCTTTGAGGGACTCGATGAGGCCCAGATAGATCGGAGAGGACTTGGGCATACATACTCCCTGAATCAACCTCTCCTCATGGGATTCCGAATGCCCATTGGCAATCTTCAATATCGCTCTCACCTGTTCGCCAATGTGCTGGGCAAACAGTTTATTCTTCGTCTGGATCAGGTCCGGAAGGCTCTCGAGAAGATCCATCGCCTCTTGAAAAATATCATTCACCTCTTTTACAGCGCGATCGCTGAAGTGAATGTGATCTTTCACCATTGCTTTCAATTGTGTTAACATTCCTTCCATGTTGTAACACATCCGGTCAAAACTGGATGACATGGAGAGGTAGGGTTTCGCCCATTCTTTTCCCTTTTCGCCGGGTGTGCTCTTCGCAATCACATATTTTGTCAGTTCAGCTGAATTTCTTCGAACCTCCTCTTTCATCTGATCCGCTTCTTCGATTGACTTCTCGGTGAGTGTCCGAAAACTCTGAAAGATCAATTCCAACATCTTGATCTCGCTCCGGCAGACCAGAATGAGCCTTTCCTCGACATCCTTATCCATCTCTCCCCCGCTCTTTTATTTGGTGTTATGTTTTTCAGCCACGCCTTGGAAGCAACCCTAAAGGGTTGCCCTGCAATTAAATGTATTATAATCGTTCCATTTAAGCTAAAATAATCTCATCTGTCCTTTTGATTCAGATTCTTCTTTCTCTTCGGGAAAGAGGTTGATCTTCCCATAGACCCCATCGTGGCCGGGAACAATCGAAACCTTTCCCTGCCTCATCCGGATGATTCCTTCGAGAATCCTGGGCGGAACAAAAGAGGCTAATTCATCCGGGGTTGCATCGAGAAGAATATGGAATTCGGACCCTCCCCTTTCGATCAGTCGATCATATTCTGCGTCAACAGCTTTTGTCCCTACCTTCACCCCTAATCCTTCGGCAATGACCTCTTCAAGAGGGATGAGGTGGATTGAAGGGATTGCATGTCTCGGGATAAAACCCTCCTGACGATCGGAGAGTTCTGAAACCCGGTGCATCACCCCAACAGTCAATTTCTTCTGACATCCCGGGCAGAGATACTGATGCGCCTTTGTTTCCTCAGGAGAGAAGATGACCCCGCACTGACGGTGGCCATCGTAATGATATTTCCCCTCCTCCGGGAAGAATTCAATGGTGAAGAGAAACTTTCTACTGTCCTTCTTCCGAAGAACATCAACCACGTCTTGATAATTGAGCTCGCAGTCGAAACCATTTGCCTCTCTTCCCAGTCGATTGGGCGAGTGAGCATCGGAATTAGAGATAAGGGTAATGCGGTCGAGGGCGGAAAGCCTCCAGTTCATCTCCGGATCAGAGGAAAGGCCTGTCTCAATGGCGTAAATATGGGGAGACATTTCTCCAAAACATTCCTCGATCGAGTCGAACCCCGAATTAGCTCCAAAGATCGAAAACCATGGGGTCCAGGCATGAGCGGGAATGATAAGGCAATCCCCTGAAATATCGAGAATCATTTTAACAAGTTCTTTTGCGGTAAAACCAAAGATGGGCCTTCCGTCCGATGAAAGTTTCCCGAGGCTGCTTAATTTCGTATTGATCTTTACCACCACTTCAAAAGAAGGGGCGAAAATGAGATTATGGATTCGCCTGCCCTTGCCTCCCTGGGAATAGATGTTGCTCACCTCAGTTGCCAATATAAAACGGACCCCTTCATCCCCTTTTCTCAGCTGGAAGAGCCCATTTCCGGAGGGAATCAGCTTCGATTGCAACTCTGCAAAAAAGGTGGGATGCGTGAAATCCCCCGTCCCGAGAAGTAAAATGCCTTTCTTTTTAGCCCATCGAGCAAGCGTCTCCACCTCCATATCCTTGCTTGTCGCCCGGCTATACTTTGAGTGGAGATGAAAGTCCGCGATGAATCGCATCGGTCAATACCTAAACCTGCAGCAAGAAATATACCTTGATAGGCGATCAGGTTATCAGGAAATCAGGAGGCAGGATACCAGGGGATCAGGATATCAGAAAAGTAGAAAACAACAAATTTTTAAACCTGATGCTCCGATGTCCTGATATCCACTACCTGATCATCTGATATCCTGATATCCAATTTTATGCCACGACCTTATAAACGGTGTCGTGTTCCCTCACCTTACCTTTCACCTTGATCCCGATGTCAGCCCCCGGGCCCGCCTCCTGAACGTTGGCATTCTCAATCTGCATCGAGTCAACCGTCTCAGTGATGTCGGTCGTATGGCCGACAATATGGATCTGGTCTCCTATCTTCAAGGAACCTTCAGAGATCCGGATGGCTGCCACACCGATCTTTCCAAAAAACTTGATCACCAGTCCCACTTTTTTCTCTTCCATCTTCTACCTCCTTTGGCGAAGATTAGCAGTTTGCTGAAAAAGTTTTTTATACAGAATGCTTAAAAATGCCCAGATACGAGGCGCCCGAAATCCTGAGAGTGGCGTCGCGACGAATAAGGAGCGACTCCTTGCCACGCCGGCGAGTCGGTGAGCCGGCTACGAGGCGTACTTGGATGTACGCCGCAACGACGAAGGACGAGGGGAACAAAGTAGATGGGCGTTTTTCAGCATTCTTTTAGACCTCTAATCCTATACTCTGAATACTTTTTAAAACATCGCTGATCTCGACCCGGTGCAAACACTGAAGATCTTTGCACAGGAAGAATCTTTCTTCGGCGCAGGGTGAGCAGGGAACCTCTTGGCGGACAACCTCCACCTTTTCTCCTCTCGGGGACCAGACCCGGTGGTCGGTGGGTCCAAAGATGGCTATAGTCGGCAACCCAAGGGCAACCGCCATATGAGAAATACCCGAGTCATTTCCAATAAAGAGCCGGCACCCTTCCATGACAGACGCAAGCTGAACCAGGGATAGTCCCTTGGCAAAGATCAGATGAGGAGAACCCCGTTCTTCAAAGGCCCGCTGAACCTCCGGCCCCTCAGCAGGACCAAGGATAATCAGGAATGGCCCTGCAAGTTGAGTTTCAAGGTGATGTAAAAAACCTAAAAAACGTTTTAGGGGCCAGATCTTCTTTCTGCTCCCACTTCCCGGATGGAGGATAATGACCTGTGATCTTCCCTCAGGCCTGATCCCTTTTTCTGTCCAGAAATTTTTCGCCCATTCCCGGTCAGACTCCCTCAGATAGAGTCTGGGAACCGTTTTTGAAAGTGGAACTTCGTATTGGGTTAACTGTTTCAGAAGATAGTCCGATAGATGAACCCCTTCGTCCCATTTCGGTAAAGGGTTGATATGAAAAATCTGCCCCTTACAAACCCTCTTCAAATTTCCGATGAGCGCTCCATCCCGATCTCGTCCGAAGACGACAATCAATTCAAAGGCGCTGAAAAAATCAGAAAGTCCCCGGTCAAGTGATCCTTCACGGACAAAGAAGGTGGCCATCCCCTTCTGGTCAATGGAAAAGACCTCTTCTGCATAGAAACGCCCTTCTGCCAGCTGAAGAATTCTGGGGTAACCCATCATGAATGGTCTTGCTTTAGGAAAAGCCCGCCTGAGGGCAGAAAGCACGGGCAACGCTAAGATGAAGTCACCGATAGCGCCCTGATGGATCACCAGCATTGATTCAATTTCAGCGCCATTCCCTTTCGCTGAAGGGTTCATCCTTACCTCCATCTATTCCTGTGAGATTCTTTCGAGACGCTTCCGCACATGTTCATCCTCTGGCGTTATCCTGAGGATCATTTCGTATTCCCTTCTGGCCTGTTTCCATTTCTTCTGTTCTTCGTAGAGGACGCCCAGGTTGATGCGGGGAAAAAGATAGCTCGGGTTGATGCGGATCGCTTTCTTCAATTCGGAGATAGCCTCTTTGTAACGATTCTGGTCACCATAGAGGAGGGCCAGATTATAATGGAGATCCGCATACCCGGGATTTAATCGAACAGCCTTCTCCATCGACTCCCGGGCTTTCCGGGTCTGGCGCAATGAACCATAAACATAACTGAGATAGGCATATCCCATTCCATAACCGGGATCGATCTTCAGAGCTTTCTTAAACTCCGCAATCGCCTTTTCATAGGATCCATGGTGGAAATAGACCGACCCGAGGTTGAAATGAAACTGGAATTCATCGGGGATCATGTTTGCTGCCTTCTTCAATTCCCGAATAGCCTGAGCCGATCTCCCTTGTTTCGCAAGGTAGAGTCCGACGAAGTTATAGAATTGAGCATAAAGGCGACGGCAAGGAATTTCTCCGATGTCTTTCTCCATGGATTCATCCGGATAAATTCTTCCCTTTCTCCATATCCCTTTCTTTCGATAGTAACGCCGATAATCGGGATGGCTTCGGATTGCTTTCTTTATTTCCAGAATGGCCTTCCTTCGCTCGCCCGCTTGAAGGTAGTTCATCCCCAGAAGGTGATGGAGAAAACCATCCTTTGGACTCCTTCGGGTCTCAGAAAGAAAGATATCCTCAGCCTCTTTCCATCTCCCCGTCCCAAAATAGAGATAGCCTAAATTGAGATTGGCCTCCCTGTAGTTGGGGTTAATTTGAATCGCTCTTTTAAACTCGGACTCGCCCCTTTCCCACTCAGTAACCGCTACCCAGAGCAGACCCATCCGATTTCGTAAGTCTGCATAATTGGGATTCATCTCAATTTCCCTCTGGGTCTTTAGGGCAATCTCCCTATACACTGGAATCTGTTTGATCTTCATCCTTCTTTTCCTTTTCTACTTCCTCGTCTTTTCCTGGCTCTTTTTTCTTCAGATCTATCCGTTGTTCTTCTCTTCTCATCGATGCGATCGGTATCCAATGCCCCATCTCCTTCTTCCAATTAATAAATTGGAAAACCACATCAGCGACTCCGGAAATGCTTCTGACCTTTTTCTCAAAAGAAAAGAGAGTTTTGCTAGCGTAAGTTTTTATCGCATCTTCATTCCCGGAGGGAAGATTGACCGGTTGAAAGATGCCCCGAAAATAAACCACCCCTCTTACGGTTCCGAAATCGATCTTGGTTTAATCGATATTGGCTCGGACAACCATCCTCCGAACTTCGGATTGGATGACAAAATCTTCTTTGTTCATGTTTTAGGGGCAGAAGGTTTAATTTCCAATGCCCTCCGCACAGCATCTAACAACTCTTCCGGATCATAAGGTTTCTTAATGAAAAAACGGGCGCCCAAGTCCCTGGCCCTTTCCTCGGCATTTCTCTCCGGACTTCCCGATACAAAGATGATGGGAATCTGGCTGGTCCGCTTCGATTCCTTCAGTTTCTCCGCCACACAGAATCCATCGCCTGCCGGCATCCGTATGTCGAGGATGATCAGTTTGGGTCGCTCCTTATAAGCCATAAATACACCCTGAGCGCCATCAAAGGCAGTCACCGTGTTGTATCCATTCGCCTGAAGCCGAATCGTCAATGCCTTAACAATATCCCGTTCATCATCGACGATGAGAATCTTCTTCTTATGCGCCATTACGTGCCTTTCCCGCCTTCCGTAGTTGAGGCTTCCAGTCTCTTCCGATTGGAATCATTTCCTTGAAGCCACCCCATGACCTCATCCCTCCTCTTCTCGAAACCTTCCATTTTCCCCCTGTCAATCGGATTCCCTGAAGGAAAACTCTCCCTCAGTGGATTCCTGAATCGTCCGTCTTTCGCCATCCTGTAATCCAGATGTGGACCAGTGGAAAGACCAGTGGAGCCTACATATCCGATGACTTGCTTCTGCGTGACCCGGACCCCTTTTCTTATCCCGGGGCCATAACCGGAAAGATGGCCATAATAGGTCATATATCCGTTCGGATGCCGGAGAATGACCTGTTTCCCAAACCCTCCACCCCATCCCGAGGAAACCACAGTCCCATCCGCCACCGCCCATACAGGGGTCCCTGAGGGGGCCGCATAATCCACCCCGTAATGGGGAAGAACTCCGCCAAGGATGGGGTGCTTCCTTGCCCTGCTGAACCTCGAGCTGATGCGTGTAAAACGAAGAGGCGATTTTAAAAAGGCCTTTTTAAAAGCCATGCCTTTCTCGTTATAAAAATCGCCATCATAGTGTATTCCCTGGATGACCTTCTCTCCCCTTTGATACACAACAGCATGAATGGGTCCGTATCGAATGAAGTCATTTTCTTTATAAACCTTCTCCACGGCAATTTGAAATCGGTCCCCTTCTCTCACATCCTTATAGAAGTCAATCTCCGCAGCAAGGATGTCAGCAAAAAAGATCACCAACTGTTCCTTTTCTCCGGCAGCATCCATTGCCTCAAAGAGGGAAGAACGAATCACACCTTCCACTTTGACCAGGTAGGTTTCGAGCGGGATGTCCTTCTTACGGGCGATATATCCTTGAGGACTCTTTTCAATCTCATAGACCTCAATCGGACTCGCCTCAAAAATAAACTTGACCATCTCCCCTTTGTCGTCGGCAACAAAACGGAATTGTCCGCCCCTCATCTTCTTGAAATTGACAAAAGGGTCCAAGGCCGAAACGATCTGTTCAACCCACGGCTGAGGAATACCCTTCCCGGTTAACGCTTTTGAAAAAGTGCTCTTCTCTTTGATTTCGCCCTCAACGATCTGGTATTGGGGTTCAGGGGGTTGAACCTCTTTGGAGGGAGGGCTGATGTCAGTGGAACTTTCTTTGGTGGGAATGGGCCTGTAGGGAAGAATAAAAA
>VGRY01000009.1 GCA_016875195.1 Deltaproteobacteria bacterium | reverse complement strand
TCTTCATGGGAAGTAGAATATAAGTGTTGATTATCATTAGAACTCTTGAGGTTTTTGGGGGTCAATACTACCATCTCTGTGATAATCTTATGGACCTATAATGGCTTTCATGCTATGTTGCTTCCTGAAATATCTATTCACTAAATTTTTGAAAAGGTGTATATTACAACCACAAATGAAGAACGGATAAGCCAAAAGATACACCCGCATTCCGTGGAGTCTGCTCACTCCATGTTAAGAGGTGATTATATGCAGACAAATACTCCTCAATTCTGGACTGATGATATGGTTAGTCGTTTTCGTGATTATTGTTTTCCTAAATATGATGGGCTAAGCTGCCCGTTTGATATATTCGAAAAAATGTTTCAAATGAGCATTGAGGATGGACAAGACAGGGTGCAAGACCCAAACAGGATTATAGAAATAACGTATTCCTGCAACGCTTTCGATAGGCTACTTCAGAGCATACCCTTTTATCTTCAGTTATCAACAGAGGCAAACTATTACAAAGAAAGCAACATAGGGTATCTGAAAATAGTGAATGGCCAAAATGTCCTTCGTGAACCTCAGGCTAAGATCTTGGCATGCATCAGAACGAATCTAGAATTAGAATTTTACCTTGACAAAGTCATCAGTGACGCCAATCATCCTCCTGGATTTGGAAAGGTAATCACGTTGAGGCTGGATGATCATTATAGTGAAAGGTTAACTTCAGCCAATGCTGTAGGGGAAAAGCTCCCTATTCGTGAACTTGCAATAGAGTATTTGCAAGGCCAAGCTAAAGAGAAGTGGTCCCCGAGATGACCTTACACAACAGACTACCATTAGGAAATGTCTCCAGTTAGGTGGGGTATGGAATTATTTGAATGGTTAACCCAAGCTAAAATAGGATTGTTTCTTAATATTGTGGGAACTCTAATAATCGCTTTTTCTTTTGGTAAGAATATTGAAGATGCAAACCAGATTGACAGAAAAGGACGGAAAGTATATTTAGTCTCGTTTCTCCATCCAAAGCTCTTTTACTGGGGGCTAATACTGGTCATCATTGGATTTATTTTACAATTTATTGCCTAATCAAATCACTCCAGCGGACGTCTTACAGCCGCTGCTGATTTCGTCGTTATACTCAATTTCAACCGTAAATTTTCAGATAACAGGGAGAGTGTAACCTCTCTCTTCGTAGGTGAAAGTTTAAGGCTAACCCTTTGAGCGGCGAGATTTATAAAAAATTGAGGATGTCTTCCTGAAGTCGAGATTTGACAGAAGAGGCCAAAAGGTGTAGATTTTTTTTCATAAGCGCTAAAAGTGTTTGAGAAGCGCTCGGCAGCAATTCTGTAAAAATCGACCATAACCGGTGCTATACAGAATTTTTTCTATATAATTCAGAGTTGGGCCGCGCGATGGGGCGACAAGTCCCACTAAGGCGCATAACGTTTGGTAAGGGAGGTAAGAATGGTCAAACAGAGCTTATCTGCTGTTTTTTTGATTTTCACTATACAAACGTTCTTGGTCGAGAGTGCTAACGCAGAAAACAAACCCAATCAAGCCCGCGTCATGTGGTCCGCTTTTTCCTGTGCTGCTTATGCGGAAATGTCAGGCAACAAGCAAGAGCAGGAGAGACTATTTAAAGTTGGTTATGACGCAGGAAGGACTTTCGTCGACGGTGTCAAAAACAAGACGATTTCGGAGACGGAAGTAAAAGATGCTCCAATTGGAGTTCTGATGCACATGAATGGTCCAACAACAGACTTCATCATTGGCCGCATTTTTGAGGTCGCAACAGCGGATGCATATAACAAGGTAGTAAAAGAAGACAGTGCTGGATTGCCTATCATCGATCCTTTTAAGTGGGCAGACGACAAGCTCAAGGTAATCAGGGCAGAAAATAAATATCATAGCTCTAACTGCACACTCATTCGTGCTAAGCCATGAGACATCAATGTGTACCGCCGCCCAACAAAGTGCTCCTGATGACGTCGGCGCTGACGCACCGCCGCAACAGAGCTTAGTCGTTAGATGGAAAATTATAATGAAAAAAGCAATTCTGATCCTAATTTCACTGGCTATTGCCAGTCCCCTATTCGGCAAAGAAATAATTATATTCACCGGCGTGCCTGAAATAAAAATAAGTGAAGGTGGCATCAGTCGTGTTCCTGAAAACCTAACTAAAGATAAAGCAATCAAATTCAAATGCGCAATTACAAAAATTGACGACAAATATTATTGGACATCCAGAGAGAATGTCGAATTAATCCCAATCTCTAGTGGAGCTTTCATTACCTACTGGGCAGTCAATGGTTCCGGATACGTTCGCGTCGTTAAACCCGAATCAAAACAAGAGGTAAGGAAACTCGGTGCCATGGCTGGAGATCCCGAAGGAAAGTTTGATTACGTTGAGCATTTATTACTGGGCTTAAAGTCGGTTACCTATTACGGCAATTCTAAATGATGACCACCTTCTAAGTCAATGAAGGCGATGGGGAATAGCCCGTCGCCTTTTAGCGGAGGTCAGTGCCCCCGCGCCTTATTTCTATTGTTAGGCGTGACGAAGAGAGATAATATGGACGAAAACGAACGCGTTAAAGCTCACTTCATCAACTCTTTCCATAGCAATGCAGACGAGAGATTAGCATTCCTCCCACGGCTTTTTTCAGATAGGTACCTGGAAGAAGCCATGGCTCTGTGCTTAAGTTACATAGATAGCTTTTCACAATGGCTGCAGTGGCCGAGCGACAAATCTGGTCAAAACTTTGTTAAAGCTGTGGTCAGTTTCGGAGGAGATTCGTCTATGGGCTTGGTGCATCCTCTTCAAGCTGTTCGGGCCTTCAATCAGATGAAGTCTTTCTGGAAGGGGATAGCTACTCTAATAGAATGTATTTTTACTGGCCCCAATTACGAACTTCTTGAACATAGTGAATTCCTCTCGCAATTGGCACCGCGTATGTCAAAGGCTGATCTTTCAAACGTTGAGCAAGAACTTTGGCGTACTACGATGGCTGCTATAGCTTATTTCCGCTTAAGAAACCCTTCTATCCACAGCTTTGGTGCAGGGCCCGATATTTCCTTTTCAAATACGACGCACCAAGGGGATTCGGTACCGGTGCTTGACTTCAACCGTCTTTTCAACATTGCATTAAATCTACATTCTGAACTTCGCCGTCGATCTGATACTACTGGCCAGTGGTTTGGGAATGATGAGATTATTGATACTTAACAAATCGCTAATGCCGATCTGAAATAAGGCTGGTTTGTTTTTGGCAAAGGTTTGTGGCCGGTCGGCACAGTTTACTCGTTAGGCGAGAGGGAATAAAATGCCAAAACAAATTGTATGCCCTTCTTGTGGCAATAGAGGTGAAGCTACAATAGATGAAAAGGGGCCATTCGAAGTAAGAGGAAAATTTCAAGGCAAAGCTGTGCGAAAATGTAACAAATGTGGAGCTGGTCTTTTAATGGGATTATTTTCTGGTGGCCTTTTTGGGAAACCAAATATCATACCCTCAGATCTTTGGAAGCGTATGGAAGACACTTGGGGCAAGGAATTTGGGGTTAATTTGAAAAAAGAAAAAGTACCCCTAAGCCAAGTGGCTAAAGACTTTGCTAAAGACATAAGTGGCTGGAGTTCGACGCAGGAGATTGAAAAACTTTTTCGAGAATTACTCAAAGACCACGATCTTCAAAGAATTGATGACCGCATGAGGCGGGAATGGATAATCTTGAATATGTTAGCAGTTACACTTGGGCTGTCCAAGTCAAGTATCGACAAATCCATTACGACCCAGCTACAAGATGATGTGCATTATATCGTCTATCAGACCGAATTCTCTAGCGATGATGAGCGAGCAAGCTTCGAAACCGTGGCTCGACAAAGATACGCATCTTACTACGATATCCTCGGTGACGAATCCGGAGATATACCATTCAAGCTGGGGAAATTCTTTGCCGAGAAATTCTTAGATACCACTGATATATTGATCACTCTAACAAGTTCCGAGCTATTCTTCGCTCGTGCTAAATATGTGAAGGATTTCGTAGAGAAAATTTCGAAAGACTTTGATCTTGAACTTTAAAGGCCTCAATGCCACCAGTTCCTTCATTATCTTGAGATTCTAGGTTGCAACCTACATCATACATTTACGTAGAGTGTTTAAAAAAATATAACGCCTAACAAGGCAAATCAGCCGATCGCTTACAGCTCCGGCTGACCGCGAACATTATACTTCCTTTCTTCCCATAATCATTAAGGTTGGATGTTAGCTTACTTTGCGGATAAGTAGGTGTTATACACCGCATCTTTTCTGAAGGCTCCATCTTCTTTGGGTTTCCATTTTCGACCACACGATGAGTTTGTTCTTTTCTCATGTTAACCTTGATAGATAGAGTTAACCGACGTTAATCTTCCGGTGGCAGATTAACATCAGCCTTGTGAGTGGGAACCATGGCCAATGGAAGATACCTCACCATTCCTGAACTGGCGAAATTCCTTGGGGTGAGCCGGATTGCAGTATACAATAGGGTTAAAAAAGGTCAGATTCCTGCCAAAAAGGTCGGAAGGACCTACATTATTATGGATCAGACGATCGAGAACATTCTTGGGAAAAAGATAACGAAGAGTGAAAAGAAGTGGATAGATTCCGCCGTTCATAAAACAGTGCAGGAATATCGGGAATTTTTTAAGATGCCGGCATCTATAGATTAGATTGCATTTTTCCAATTGAGTTAAAATGTTCAAGAAAATCCCCTCTTACTCCCCTCGGTTTCGAGTCGAAGCGACTTTGCCAAACAATGTAAGAACTGATGTTAGAGCAATGTAAGAGCGATTGACAGAACAGACGAAAAATTGTAGATTTGGATTGGAAACGGTTGACTCTACATGGTTGATCAGGGAGCCTTTTGTGATACAATTAGTCAGTGAGAAGACGGAGGCACACTATGAAAGCCTATGAGTATTATGCCGATGTTTTGCCCGACGGGCACTTGTCCATCCCAGAAGACCTCAGAGAGAAAGTAAAAGCAGATTCTAAAGTCAGGGTTATGCTTTTACTTGAAGATGAAGATGCCGTATGGGGCAGGTTCACGCTTTCCCAGTTCATAGAAGGATACGCTGAAAAAGATTCTATTTATGACAGTCTATAGATTTGGAGATATTATCCTTATAGGATTCCCACATACTGATCTGCAAAATGTATCAAAAAGACCAGCGATAGTCCTATTTGATTCAGGCGACCAAGATATTCTCGTTGCGAGAGTAACCACTCAGGAATATGTGAGTGAAGCGGATTATAAAATTCTTAATTGGAAAAAAGGTGGTCTTCTTGCAGAATCCTACATAAGGCTTGGCAAGCAGGCGACGATTGAAAAGCGTTACATCGTTAGGCAGCTGGGGACATTGGAAAGCGGAGAAATAGAGAAGTTGAAATCTATTCTTAGGGAAATATATTCACTATAGGGATTGATTTGTTTTGACCATGTAATTTTTTTGGATTCTTGAGGGTTCTTCTTTTTCCCTTTTCATTTTTTTCACACCATATTTTTTCTCTTTCCTTTTTTCTTAAATTTCAAACCTCTTAATTAATACGAAAGATTTTGGTACAATACGAAACAGCGGTGAAACCGATGGCGAAGAAAGTTATCCTTGATTGTGATGTGGGGGTGGATGACGCCCTTGCGTTGATTCTTGCCTTCCATTCGCCCGAACTGATAGTGGAAGCAGTAACCGGTGTGAATGGGAATGTTCCGCTGGACTCGGTCTTTTCCAATATTCAAAAAATGCTTTCCCTGATTCAGCCGAAAAGAAAACCAATTATCGCCAGAGGAGCAGACAGACCCTTAAAAGGAAATACCATTCATGCCCATTCTGTCCATGGGAAGACTGGATTGGGAGAAGCTAAGATTGACCTGAGAGAAGGAGAAGAGTGGTGGCAGAAATATCTTGGGCCTGCGGACGAACTGATTTTAGAATTAGCTTATCAATTTCCAGATGAATTAACCTTGATTGCCGTGGGACCTCTTACGAACCTCGCTTTAGCCCTGAAGAAAGACCCTGAGGGAATGAAAAAATTGAAGGAATTGGTGATTATGGGCGGTTCGGTTCGGACGAGAGGCAATGTTACACCTTATGCGGAATTTAATATCTTTTCCGATCCACTGGCTGCTCACATCGTCTTTGAATCAGGAATTCCAATTTCTCTCGTTCCTCTTGATGCAACCCATCAGGTATTCCTCACCCCGTATTGGATGGATGAAAGGATCAAACCTCTTCACACCCCTTTTTCCAACTTTGTCATTGAGGCAACTGGTTATGACCTTTCCAATCATCGTTTTAAAAACAAAGATACCATCTTTCTCCACGATCCACTGGCTGTAGGGGCGGTGATTGATCCGACAATAGTAAAAACGGAGACACTTTCCCTTTATGTTGATGTAGATGAAGGAGAATATTATGGAAGGATCACCGAAGTGAGAGATGGTCCAAAAATCGACGTGTGTCTGGAAGTCGATGCGGAGAGGTTTTTGGAGTTGTTTGTGGCGAGGTTGAGATAGAAATATTTCGGGCGTTTGGTTTACGGTTACGAAGCCACTGCCTACCGGCAGGCAGGCGTTTCGGTTAAAACCAACCTCGTTTCTCGGTGACGATTCTCGTATCGAAGCCCGAAGCTCGAAACTTGAATCTCGAGTCTCCAGCATCGACAAGCGAGTATCGATACGAGTTTCGACAACGAAAAACGTTTTGGATTACCGTTGCCAATAGACAATACGCCTATTTTCTATGTTAGTCGAGGAAGGCAAGATGCCCAACTCAATTTTAGTTCTCGGTAGCTCCAATGTTGATCTGATTCTTAAAGTTCCCCGTTTCAATCAGCCGGGGGAGACGATCCGGGCAGATCATCTCACGACCGTCTATGGTGGCAAGGGCGCCAACCAGGCGATTGCAGCAAAACGATTGGGCGCTGAAGTGGCCTTGATCACCAGGTTAGGCGATGACCATTACGGGCAATCTTATCGCCGCTATTTGACTAAGAAAGGTCTTAACCCGAAATCGATTTTCCTGGATAAAAAAGTCCCCACAGGAATAGCTTTCATCGAACTGGACACAAAAGGAGAAAACAGAATCGTCGTCGCTCCAGGCTCAAATAGTTACCTTTCCATTGACGATCTAAGGAAATATCCCCCACTCTTCAGGAAGATCAAAGTTTTTGTCACACAATTGGAAATTCCCTTTGAGACGGTAACGATGGGTTTGAAGATGGCGAAAAAATATGGCGCTCTCACGCTTCTCAACCCTTCTCCCTCTCGTCCTCTTTCTAACGAAACCCTTTCTCTGACAGATTTTCTCATCCCCAATGAATTGGAAGCCCAATCCCTGACAGGCTTAAAGATGAGGACAAAACAGGATCTACCGAAGATGGCGACGACATTACTGAAGATGGGCGTGAAAAATGTGGTGATCACCCTGGGGTCAAAAGGCCTCTTCTTTAAAAATCCCTATGAAGAAATCTGGATGGAAGCCTTTAAAGTGAAGGTGGTTGATACCACAGCCGCAGGCGATGCCTTCATGGGAGGGCTCGCCTGTGGTCTCTCTGAAGGCAAACCCATCTGGGAAGCCTTGATGTTTGGTAACGCCGCCGGTGCCCTTGCCACAACGAAATTAGGCGCCCAACCCTCTTTGCCTTCAAGAAAAGAACTCATACGTTTCCTAAAAAGATATTGACGACTTAACTTCGCTTCAATTAGAATACGGCTAATTGTAACACTTTAGCGGTTTGAAAAAACTTTAGAAAATCCCTCCCCACCTCCCTCCTTCGGCAAACTCAGGACAGGTTTGCCAAAGGGAGGCAAAAAGGGTTCCCCCTTTTGGTAATCTTTTCCCCCGCAGAAAACGGGGCAAAGGGGGATTAAGGTCGTTGCGACTCGAAACCGAGGGGATTTTATGAAGATTCTTTTGATCCATTGACTCATAAATCTCTTCTTTTCAAAAAGCTAAATTGATACGGCTAATTTAAATAATAGATTGGAGGAGACTCAATATCGAAAAGTGGGATCGGTTGACAGGATTTATCCTTCTGGTAATCGGTATTGTAGGTGCTTGGAGCTCAACACAACTTAAGATGGGAAGTTTCAGGCATCCAGGGGTAGGCTTTCTCCCCTTTGGCCTTTCCATCATCCTCATCATCCTCTCTCTGGCATTGATCATCAGCCGTTGGAAAAAGGAAACCTCCACTAAACCCTTTTGGACCCATCGCAGCTGGGTAAGGCCCCTCCTCGGTGTTGTCATCCTTGGACTTTATGCCTTAGTAATTGATACACTGGGATTCCCCTTGACGACATTAATCTTTCTCCTCATCTGGTTAGGTATTATCGAGCGAACTTATTGGTTGAAAATGGTCACTGTTTCCATTGGGGTAACCCTGGCGCTCTACCTGATCTTCGGCTACTTCCTCGAAGTTCCAGTGCCCATGGGATTTTTTAAATAAGGAATGGAAGAAGGATGCTTGATCTCTTTGCCTCATTTCAGAACTTGCTCAACGGGTTTGGCATCGCTTTTACCCTGACCAACCTGACCTTTGCTCTGATCGGTGCCCTTCTTGGAACCGTGGTCGGTATCCTTCCCGGCCTTGGTCCCGCAGCCACAATTGCACTCCTGCTTCCAATCAGTTTCCAGATCGGATCCCCGGTCACCTCTATTATCATGATGGCAGGAATCTTCTACGGGGCCATGTACGGCGGGTCGACAACGTCCATCCTCGTCAATATTCCGGGTGAGGCTGCTTCTGTAGTCACCTGCATTGACGGATATCAGATGGCTCTCAAAGGCCGGGCAGGCCCTGCCCTAGCCATCTGTGCCATTGGTTCTTTCATCGCCGGAACGATTGGAGTGATTGGCCTTACGTTCGTAGCCCCACCCCTTGCAGAATTTGCCATACGATTCGGCCCCCCTGAATATTTCGCATTGACGCTGCTGGGTCTCATGATGGCAACCCTTCTTTCAGGTTCGTCCATTCTGAAAGGGCTCATTATGGTCACCATGGGGCTTCTTCTTGGAGCGGTCGGGCTTGATCCCATCTCCGGCGAAGTGAGGTTTACCTGGGGGTTGCTCATGCTTCAGGAAGGAATCGACTTCGTCACGCTGGCCATGGGACTGTTTGGAATTGGAGAAATCCTCTACAACCTTGAAAAGGAACTGACCGCTGAGCTCGTGACGAGAAAAATCTCCCATCTCTGGCCAACGATAAAAGACTGGGCAGAAAGCAAGTGGGCTGTTGTTCGTGGTTCCCTTATCGGTTTTTTCATCGGGATCTTGCCAGGAGGAGGGGCTCTCATATCCTCCCTTGTCTCTTACGGAGTTGAAAAGAAAATTTCTAACCATCCTGAGGAATTCGGCAAAGGCGCTATCCAGGGAGTCGCCGGCCCGGAGTCTGCTAACAATTCAGCGGCCAGCGCCTCTTTCATTCCTCTGCTCACACTGGGAATCCCTGGGAACCCTGCCATCGCCATGATCTTTGCCGCTCTGCTCATCCAGGGCGTACAGCCAGGACCGTTCCTGATCAGTGAGCGTCCTGACATCTTTTGGGGAGTAGTGGCGTCAATGTATATCGGCAATGCCATGCTTCTCATCCTCAACCTTCCTCTTGTGGGAATATGGGTCCAGTTGCTCCGTGTCCCTTACGCCATCCTCGCTCCGATCATCGTCCTCTTCTGCTGCATCGGAGTTTATAGCATTCGAAATACCGTGTTTGATATCTGGGTGATGGGTGTGTTCGGAGTAATCGGTTATCTGTTTCGGAAAGTGGACCTCGAGCCCGGCCCTTTGATCCTGGCTTTTGTCATGGGACCGATTCTGGAACGTGCGCTCCGGCAGTCCCTGCTCATCTCTGCCGGAAGCCCGCTCATCTTCCTCAAGCGCCCCATTGCCGGCTCGTTGATAGGGTTTCTCCTGATCTTCATCCTCTTCCAGATCATAATGACATTGCGGAAGAAATGGAAACAAGGTAACTGAAGGAGTAATAAACACACCGAAAGGAGGTGGGCATAAGTTCAAAGTTCATATCAATTTAGCTTTTTAAAAAGAAGAGTTTTATGGGTCAATGGATCAAAACAATCATCACAAAATCCCCCTTAATCCCCCTTTGCCCCGTTTTCTGCGGGGGAAAAGATTACCAAAAGGGGGAGCCCTTTTTACCTCCCTTTGGCAAACCTGTCCTGAGTCTGCCGAAGGAGGGAGGCGGGGAGGGATTTTAAGAAGTTTTTCAAACAGCTAAAGTGTTACCATAATTCAAAATATAAAATCAAATATTAGGAGGGAAAAAATGAAAAAGATACTTTGGATGTTTGCAATAGGTTCTCTTTTACTGCCCTTGAGCTTCGCAGGTGCGCAGGACAAGTTTCCAAGCAAAAACATTGAATTGGTTGTTCCATTTGCAGCGGGAGGTTCAACGGATGTCCTGGCTCGATTAGTAGCCAAATTTGCTCCGAAATACTTTGATAAACCCCTTGTGGTCATCAATAAGCCAGGAGGTGGCGGTGTGACAGGAACAGAGGGCGTGGTCCGGTCCAAACCAGATGGATATACGCTCTTTGTCGGGTACGGATCAGGCCATGACCTGGTCGAACCCCATTTCAAGAAACTGCCCTACGATACATTTAACGATCTTCTCCCGGTCTGCCGGTTGTCGATTCATTCCATCTGCATGATCATCCGGCCTGATGCTCCCTATAAAACACTTAAGAAATTCGTGGAATGGGGAAAGAAAAAAGACCAGGTGACCGCTTCTGTCTCCACCCGGGCGGGTTCTGTGGATATCACTTTACAGGCACTGGGGAAGGTCGCCGGTTTGAAGATGGTGACCGTGCCATTTCGGGGCGGTGCAGAGTCCGTGACCGCAATTATTGGCGGACAGACAGATTCCGGTGGAAACCATCCCTCTGAGATCATCAGCCACATCAAAGCGAAACGCCTCATTCCCATTGCGGTTGCGCTTGAGCAGAGAGATCCTGCTCTTCCCGATGTCCCCACTTTCAAAGAACTGGGTTACAATATCGTAACCGTGGGCTCGGTCAAAGGCGTGGCTGCACCAAAGGGAACGCCTCCTGAGGTCATCCAGTACCTTGCGGAGCGGTTCAAGAAGGTCTGTGATGATCCGGAATTCATCCAGGCGATGAAGGATATCGGACAGCCCGTCATGTATCAAACGCCAACAGACTTCGGTGCATTTCTCAAAGAAGGCTTCGCAAAATACGGCCAATTGATCAAAGAAATGAATATTAAACTGGAGTAATCAGATCCGTGTCTCCCAAATGGGCGGAGATCGAGATACTAAACTAATGAAACTATTATTGAAGAAACATCTTTTGGAAAATCTCCCCTTTCTCCTCTTTGCCCTCCGGGCCAGAGGCCCTATGGGCCGGCGGCCAAAGAGGGGAAATTCCTCCCTTTTGCAAAGGGAGGGGAGGAGGGATTAGAGGGTTGATGTCTGGACGATGATGGTGATTTACAAACCGAGCCGAATCCTCAGGGCCAGGATTCGGCTCACTCTTTTTTTTCTTAAGCCACTCGTGTTGTGAATCATTTTTCCCTCTACAATCCGTTCGTGGTGAGCATGTCGAACCATGAACGGAATCTCCTGATATAGTTCCCTCTTCGACAGGCTCAGGGTGAACGGAGTATGCAAATAAGTGTTAGATTCACTACATTAGAATAAGCGTGCCTAAAAATGATCGAACGATTAACCGTAAAAGAACAAATGCTCCGTGCTATCCGGGGAGAGTGGGCAGGCTCTCTGCCCTGGGTCCCCAGGATCGATCTCTGGTACAACGCCAATAGCTATCGTGGAACCCTTCCCGCTGTCTTTCAACAAAAAGCCTCCATTGAGGAAGTGGCTGATTACATCGGAGGCGGATACCACAAGGTCGTCCCGGAATTTTTAAAAGCCCGAACCCCGGACGATACGATCGACCGGGGGATTGGGATCTACCGGTTGGGGGAGATGGCCTGCCGGCCTGAGCTCGTCGGAGTTGACCGGGAGGTGAAGCACGAGAGGGATACCACGACTGTCACCTATCACACTCCTGTTGGTTCGGTCTCTTGTAAGATGCTCTACACAGAGAAGATGAGACAGGCTGGAATCTCTCAGACCTGGATATCCGAACATGTGATCAAGAAACCTGAAGACTATGCAGTCGTGGGATACATATTCAAGAACATTAAGGTCCATCCTGCCTATGATAGCTTCTCGCAGTGCCAGAGAGAAACGGGAGACAAGGGTCTGGTGGTAGCGTGGGCAAGCACTTCAGCCTCTCCCATGCATCATATGTTGAAACACTTCTTCGATTCCACAACATTCTACCTGGAGCTGTATGATCATCCCAATGAACTGCGTCAGCTCTGCGAGGATATGGGGCCCTATTTCGAACAGATCTTTAAGGTCCAGGCTCAATCTCCTGCAGAGGTCATTCACTTCGGGTCCAATTACGACGCCATGATCACCTACCCCCCATTTTTTAAAGAGCACATGCTGCCCTACCTTCAGAGATTTTCTGATCTTCTTCATCGCCATGGCAAATTCCTGCTCTCACACTGCGACGGAGAGAACAAGGGGCTCCTCGACCTTATTCGGGAGAGCGGAATCGATGTTGCCGAAGCCGTCTGCCCTTACCCGATGACCAAAGTGACCCTGACTGAAGTGAGGAAAGCTTTTCAGGGAAAAGTCGCTGTTTATGGCGGGATCCCGTCGGTTGCGCTTCTGGAATCGGCAATGTCAGACAATGAGTTCGAGATATTTATGATTAGACTCTTCGATGAAATCTCTCCTGGCGACCGATTCATCCTGAGTGTGAGCGACACGACCCCTCCTGACGCCAAATTTGACCGGTTGCTGCGAATCACCGAAATGGTGCGTGAGCGAGGACAGTTACCCATGGAAACCAATCGAAGACAAACGGAGTTATGACTTTCACCTGAAAATTAAGGGACCCTCTAATCATTCCAAATTCGTCATTCCGGTGAAAACTCGATTTGAGTCGCAACGACCGGAGTCCAGTCATATCAAGAGTTTCTGGATTCTGGCTTTCGCCGGAGATGACATTTTTAGAAGTAGCCTTAAATGGTCAAGTTCTGCTCCTCCGACTTTCACGATTTACCCTCGGGGAAGGTACAAGAAACCATGTAGTCGCATCATGAAGTTGGACGCGCTCCGGAACATACCCCGCAGTTTCAGGCATAAGAGTAATGATATGAAGAGATGCCCTTGGATGCTCATTCGCTGCTGAAAGAAGTGCTCGGACTTTCCTTTCCTTAACGACATCTTCTGAGAGGTCCGAAGAGACCTGAATCAATGCCTCTGTTCCATCAGGAGAACGAGCAAAAAAATCTACCTCGAATCCATCGCTGGTTCGAACATAATGGAACTCCATTCCCTGTCGTTTAAGCTCAATAGAGACTGCCGTTTCTAAACCATGCCCCAGATTAGCTTTCCCCGAGCGATCAAAGACAGGAATGAACCCTGGGTCAACCGGATAGATCTTGCGGGGATTAACCATCCGCCGTCTTTCTGAAGCCCCCTCCACCCAGACTGTATGAATCAGGAAGCAGTCCTCAAGATAGGAGATAAGGTGATGGAGGGTATCTCGCGAGACAGCCAATCCCTGGGATTTCAACGACGCATAAAATTTCTCCACACTGAAAAGGCCTCCCGGGTTACTAAGCAGGTGCCGAACAAGCCATCTTAGGCTTACGACATTGCTTACCCCGTGTCTCTCCACCACATCCCGCAGGATCGCCACATCCACATAATCCAGAAGAAGCCTGTAGCGGGTTTCCGCATCCAAACTCTGGGCCTCTGGAAAACCACCGCAGAAGAGATAATCTCTCAGCGCCCCTTGTAGAAAAGAACGCTCATCGGTAGAAAGAAGATCGATTCTATCGGGTTTTTCTTTTTTATGATGGCGGAGGTATTCCTCAAAACTGAAAGGAAAGATTACCACCTCCCAGGCACGACCCCGAAGGGCAGTCGCGATTTCACGAGAAAGGAGGGCTGCTGAAGAACCACTCAGAAATATCTCTACCTTTTCGCTATCGAGCATCCGGCGAACAAAACGCTCCCAATGGGATACCACCTGGATCTCATCAAAACACCAGGTCACCGTTTCTTTCCCTCTGAAATTTGGAAATCTCCTATAATATTCTTCGATCAAAGCGGATAGGTCAGTTACTGTCACACCCGCCAGTCGCTCATCTTCAAAGTTGATGTAAGGTAGCCTTTCTTGAAGGACTCCCTGTTCAAGGCGAGTTCGCCGTAACTGATGGAGAAAGGTGGTCTTACCGGACCGCCTCATCCCCACTACTGCAGTAGCCTTACCTGGAAAGGTGATAGCCCTTGATACATACCTCTCTGTGGCAACTGGCAGAGGAGCACTCAGCGAATTGGCAAGCTGTTCCAGAAGATGTGCCCGGAGGGCAGGGCGATTCGAACTATCTGGGGAAGTAAGTTCAAGTCGACCTTTTTTTCTTCGCATCTATTTTCTCCTTATTTAAAGGAGAAAATATCAAAATTTTCTCCTTATGTCAAGGAGAAAGCTTTGGCTTTATTATTTATTCTATTTTTTATTTAATTTCAATTAGTTAAACAACAAGAATCTGTAGCCACAAAGTACAAAACTCCCAATCTATCTATTTAGGGGATCGCTTAACCTAATCTGGAATGGCAGGTTGTCATTTTAAAGCATTAGGTATGATAGAAGTATATCTTTAAATTTAGGAGGCCTTTGGCTGATGAATCTTAACGACCGTCGTCAATTCTCCAAAGCCATCATAGCCCTTTTATAAAAAAGGGAATCCTATTCATGAATATCAGCCTGTGCCCTTTTTCTTTTTTCAGGTTTTGAATTTATTTCCATTTCAATTTTTGGCCTTTATAGAAAAACAAATCTACGAGAGCCGGCGTTTCAGGCCTGAAATAACCCAAGGTAGCCAGTATATGGTGCGTGAGCGAGGACACTTACCCATCAAATCACATCATTAATAACCATCTCCATAGGGGTAAATAATTTACACGTGTATCAGCGTGCTTCTCCTCTCCTTGATAATCCCAAGTTAAAATGGTTAATTGATCACATCCAAGATCTTTTCCTGCTTTGGTAAGGGATGCCAATTCTCTTTTTTTCGTGGCATAATGATCGACATCATAACAAACTTGAATAAGTTGGGTTACTTTTTGCCTTTGCTTTATAACAAAATCTACTTCTTTCCCATTCACAGATTTATAGTAATAAGAGTCGACTTCTCTCCTCATCAATTCCACGGCAACTAAATTCTCCATCAATCTTCCAATATCTCTGCCTGTCTTGAATTTAATGGCATTGATGACTCCAGTGTCATAACCGTACACTTTCTTAGGGGATCGCATTTGTTCTTTTAATTTGAACGAGAATCGATCCACAAAAAACAGGAGGAAGGCTTCGTTAAGATATTTCGTATAATTCTCAACGGTATGGACACTTCTAAACGCCAGAATGTTTTTTAGTTTTGTATAAGAGAACTCATTGGAATGGTTGGTGACCAAATAATGGGCCAGGTCAGAGAGCATTTTGCTATATCTCACACTGTATCTTTTAACGATATCTTTGAACAGGACGCTTTCGAATAATGTGGTCAAATAATTCCTCACGCTCAAACCTTTCACAACGATTTCCGGATATCCTCCTTTATCTAAATAGTCATCAAGATGGCTAAGGAGTAAACCTTGCTTTTCCTTGAGCTCAAGAGCTTCATCTATTGCAAATTCTTTCGCCCTTAGAAATTCCAAGAACGAGAATGGGAAAATTCGAAATTGGACGTATCGGCCCGTCAGATGAGTGGAAAGCTCTCGACTCAGGAGGTATGCATTTGAGCCGGTAATAATGATATTGAAACCCCTGCGGTGAAGTCGATTGACAAACAGTTCCCAATGGGGAAGGTTTTGTATTTCATCAAAAAGAACGACCTTTGTTTCCCCATAGACCTGTCTGATTGCCTTAAGGAGTTCATCGTAATCCGAAATGCTCGCCAGCCTCTCATCGTCAAAGTTTAGGTAAGCAAAATTTTGACCTTTAAGCATCTGTATCGAAAAAACCGACTTCCCTGCCCTTCGAGGTCCTATAATCACCTTGATAAGGCTGCTCTCAAGGCTTTCCGTTGCGGTCTTCAGACCCTCCCTTTGGACATATCTTCCCTCAAGGAGTTCATCTCTTTCAAACTTTTGGCTTAAAACGATTTCCTTCATTTTACCAACTCTATTGCACAAATTTATAATTTTTTATGCAGTATGACTTATTTTGTGCTAAGAATATGATATTTTTAGATGAATGTCAAATTTTTTGTCAATGAGGGCTAAGTAGAGGCTGATGCGCCGCCTATTTGTCCACATGTACTGGAAGGTGGATTACAATACCCTTTATGAGATGATCCAAAACAATCTGATCGACCTTCGTCAATTCTCCAAAGCCATCGTCGCCCTTTTATAAAAAAGAAAAATAAGTCTTTTTACCCTTTTTCTAAAGATATTGACGACCTATCATCTGCTCGATTAGAATGACGTCAAACTGAATTGTGCATAAGCTCAATTTATCTGAGCATTTGAAAGGTTAAATAGAATGAAATGCTATCCCATCCCCTGTGGTAAAAAACCAATCGAGTTGGAGATACCAGATTATGTTCCGGTGGAGTGGGTTGAATCTCATTCCATGAAACCTGTCCCAAATGTGGAGAAGGCAATCGAGGAAGCCATCCACCATCCTTTTGGGAGCTCACAGCTCCGCGACCTTGTGAAACCGGGACAGACAGTTGCCATCATCGTTACGGATATCACACGCAAACTTCCGGAAGAGATTATTCTTCCCCTCCTCATCAAAGAACTTTTAGCCGGTGGAATAAAAAAGAGCGATATCACAGCCGTCATTGCCACCGGCACCCATCGGCCAAACACCGCCGAGGAGCTAAAAGAGAAGTTTGGCGAGGTCGTCAATGAAATCACATTCATCAATCACGATGCATCGAATTCTAAGGAGCTTCTAAATCTTGGGAAGACCACTAATGGTATCCCGTTGGTCTTCAACCGTACGGTGGCACAGTCAGACATCCGGATTTCATCCGGAGTGATTGAAACCCACCTTTTTGCCGGTTATAGCGGTGGAGTAAAGAGCATTGCCGTGGGAGTGGCTGGCGAGGAGACCATCGCCGCTACCCATAATTATGAAATGCTCAAGCAGACCCGGCTTGGTGTAACCGAAGGAAACGAGTTCAGGAAATTTCTCACCGAGGCAACTCATGCGCTGGGGCTCCACTTCATTGTCAATGTGGTCCAGACCGGTAAGAAAGATGTGGTCAAAGTCGTTGCAGGAGATCCAGTGGAAGCTTTTCAAGAAGGTGTGAAGACCGCCCGAAATCTCTATGAAGTCGAAATTGAACACCCCGGGGATATCGTCATCAGCGGAGTCAGTCATCCGAAGTCTCTTGATCTCTACCAGGCCAGCCGTGCGGGAAATGTTGTCGTCTTCGGTCCGAAGCCCGTTGTGACAAAAGGCGGAGTGATTCTCATCCCTGCCCCCTGTGAGGATGGGTGCGGACATCCGGGATATTGTGACATCATGAAAAGGGCCGATGATGTGGATGATATCATCGCCATTTCTCGAGAGGAAGGGTTTGCTCCTGGAGAACAGAAGGCATTGATCCTCGCCTGGATCCTCAAACAAGCAAGGATTGTAATGACGGATTGCCTCCTGCCTGAAGCAACGCTGAAGGAACTTTACCTTGAGTCAGCCCCCACTTTGCAAGAGGCTCTCAATCAAGAATTAAAGAAAAACCCAAAGGCAAGAGTGGTTCTCATTCCGGACGGCCTTCTAACGCTTCCCATCATTAAAAATTAGCAGAGCGAAAATAAGTTTCTCAGAACTCCCTCACCCAAATCCCGATTTATGGAATTGTCATTGCGAACGAAGTGAAGCAATCTCGGCTTTCCCGATGAGATTGCCACGCACCTTTCAGGTGCTTGCAATGACGGAATAGGAAAAGGGTTTCTATTTCTAAATCGGGATTTGAGTCTCATTATCTTCTTGACAGAAATATTGTGTCTGTGGTAGGAATTTTCCAAAATTAGTTAAACGTTTACGTATCCGTTTGACATTTCTGTGTAGAATTTCTTTAAACGCTCATCTTTTTTCTAGAAATCAGTTACGATTCCGGTGGCGAACGCACCTATATCAAATTGAGAAAGGAGGGAGAGAGAACGAAAACAGTTTTTTTAATTCATTTTCATTGCTGTAGTAAGGGTGATCTTTTGTGATTGACGGATGAATCCGTTTATCGAATTTTTAATCCAACCCCAAGCAAGCTCTGCTTAAGAAAAGGAGGAAATGACGATGAGATTAAAACTCGGGATGGTTCTGCTGGTGACGGTGATTGTGAGCGTGGCCCTGGCAATGCCTGCAACTGCAAAGATGAAAATCAATGTCGGTTCTACCTTCGCTCCTGGCGCCCCAGTCTATAAAGGCCAGGAGAAGTTCAAGGAACTTGTCGAGCAACGTTCAAAAGGTGAGATCGAAGTCTTCATCCACCCCCTGGGCGCCATGGGCGGCGAGAGGGACGTCTTTGAGGCCATGAGCACCGGTGGCCTGGAGATGGGTGCCATGGGTTCGGGAGATATCTCTATTTTCTTCCCCAGGTACCTGGTTTTTGAGGTGCCCTATGTTCTCAGGAGTTATGACCATTTCTGGAAATTCTGGAACGGTCCAGTAGGGAAGATCATCAACGATGTGCCACTGAAGGAAAAAGGCGTCAGGACCGTAGGCATTGTCTATCGTGGTCCACGCCTGCTGACCGCAAATCGGGCCATTAAGACCCCTGCAGAGATGAAGGGTCTCAAGCTCCGGCTGCCGGAAATCAAACCGTGGATGGAGGTCTGGAAATCACTGGGGGCGCAGCCCACCCCTATTCCTTTTCAGGAAGTCTACATGGCGCTGAAGACTGGTGTTGTGGAGGCCCAGGAGAATCCGCCTGAGTCGATCTGGTCTCTCAAGTTTTACGAAGCCCAGAAATTTTTAATGCGGACAGAGCATATCTATTCGGCCTGCAAGTACCAGATTTCGATGAAATGGTTCAATACCATCAGTAAAGAAAATCAGGACATGATCATCAAAGCATGGGAAGAATCGGCCAAGTATGCCAACGAGATGGCCGTTGCCGCAGACAAGGAATATACCCAGAAACTCCAGAAGGAGGGTGGCATGACCCTGGTTGAGGTGGATAAGGCTGCTTTTGCAAAGGCCGTGGAGCCAGCCATGGAAAAGTTGGACAAGGAACTCTTCGCTCCTGGTCTCCTCAAACAGGTCCGGGATATCAAGTAATGATATTTCAATACTTGCAAACGACCAGCCCTGTCCACAGTTGTTGTACTGGGCAGGGCTGGTTCTGGAGAAAAGAGCTATGAAAAAATGGATCGATCGCTTCAACGGGGCCTTCCTTGGCCTGATGTTTCTGACCACGTTCTATCAGGTCCTGGCAAGAAATGTTCTATTCACCAGCGCCATGTGGACTGAGGAACTTGCCAAAATCCTCTTTGTCTATATCGTCTTCTTAGGCTCGGCATCTCTGATCGAAAGCGAGGGACACATTACCATTGCCCTGCTTTCCAATCGTCTGCCAGCCTCAATGGCACGATGGCACAGGCTGTTTATTCATATTGTCCTGGTTGCCTTCGGAGTGATCTTCGTCTGGAGTTCCTGGCTCAATGTCCTCAATAATTGGAATTTCTACGCCCCGAGTATGACCTGGTTCCGTCTGGCCTACCTCTACCTGGGGCTGGTCGTCAGTGGCGTGATGACACTTTGTTATCTCTTACTCAACATGGCTCGAAACCTCTTCCCCGGCCGCTTCGGCGTCCGCCGGGCAAGTTGACCGGGGTTTAACCTCATGACCACCTTCATCGTCACTACCGGAATGATCATCCTCTTCTTGCTGGGCATACCCGTTGGATACTCATTGGGCATAGCCGGCCTGCTGGCCTACTTCAATGAACTGGGAAGCCGTGTGAATATCCCTATGTTAGCCCAACGCATGCAATTCGGAGTCAACAACTTTCTGCTACTGGCCATCCCGCTCTTCATACTTGCCGCCAAGCTGATGAATACAGCTGGCATCACCACTCGGCTCTTCAATTTTGCCCGTCTGCTGGTTGGCTTTCTTCCCGGAGGGCTGGGCCACGCTAACACAGTAGCCAGCCTGATATTCTCAGGCATGTCCGGCGCAGCGGTGGCTGATGCAGCTGGGCTCGGCCAGGTGGAACTCAAGGCCATGAGAGATGAAGGCTATGACGACGACTTCTGCGTCGCCATCACTGCTGGCTCCTCGACCATTGGCCCCATCTTCCCCCCCAGCATCCCCATGGTCATCTTCGGGCTGGTGGCCGAGGTCTCCGTAGGTCGGCTCTTCCTGGGTGGGGTGATCCCAGGCCTGGTGATGGCCATTGCTTTAATGACCATGGTGGCCATCTACGCAAGGAAAAAGAATTATCCCCGCACTCCCTTTCCAGGTTTTCTGAAAATCATCAAGGCGTTCTTCAATGCTTTTCTGCCCATGCTCACCCCCGTGATTCTGCTTGGCGGTATCTGGTCCGGTCAGTTTACTCCCACCGAGTCAGCCGCCGTGGCTGTGGCCTATGCCCTGGTTCTGGGAGTGGCGATTTTTCGGGAGATAAGCATGAAGGACTTGAGCGATATTCTAATTTCTACAGCCAAGGAAACAGCTGCCATCGGCATTATTGTCTGCGCAGCGAACTTCTTCGGCTGGTTGCTCCTGCGCACCGGCCTGACCCACAAAGTTACTGCCGGCATCAGCGGATTGACCGCCGATCCTCTCATCCTGCTCCTGATCATCAACATCTTTCTGCTGGTGGTAGGATGTTTTATGGAAACCGTGGTGGCGATTCTGATCATCACCCCTATGCTCATGCCGGTCGTTGTCAAGCTGGGTGTCGACCCACTCCATTTCGGCCTGGTCATGGTCCTCAACCTGATGATCGGCCTCCTAACCCCGCCCTTTGGCATGGTCCTTTTTGTCATGGTTGGGGTCTCCGGCTTGTCATTCGAGCGGGTCGTCCGGGCTACGACGCCATTCATCATACCTCTGCTTGTTGTATTGTTCTTGATCACAGTCTTTCCTCCCCTTGTCACCTGGCTGCCAAATCTCATCATGGGGAAATAGGATCCATGGGAATGGTAGATGGAAGAAGATATCATAGCACCTGGAAAAGGTTGTCATGAAAATCAGAAATCAGGAGGGTCACCAATAGGCTTGTCAGAAATTGCCGATTTGATTTGAATTTTTAGGGGTGATGAGTTAAACGTTTACGTATCCGTTTAACAACGAAACCATTTAACCCGTTAGAAAGCCCCGCTGATAGCCCTGTGCGAAGCTCAGCTTCTATCGGGGTGTGAGCCCCGTAAGAGACCGAAGGTCTTACGGGGTGAGTCTTTCAGTTAGAGGGACGAAAGTCCTTTCTAACGGGGTTTACTACCATTTATGTCAACTATCAAGGATGTTGCCAAACAGGTTGGAGTCTCGACAGCGACGGTCTCCCATGTGATCAACAAAACCCGTTTTGTCAGCGGGGAGATCACGGAAAGGGTACTGCAGGTCATCCGGGACCTCAACTATCAACCCAATGCCATTGCCCGGAGCCTTGTCAAACGTAAAACCCATACCATTGGCATCATCATTTCAGATATCCTCAATCCTTTCTACACCGCGATTGTCAGAGGGATTGAGGACGTCACATACAAAAGTGGCTACAATGTCATGCTCTGCAATACGGACGAAGATGTGGAGAAAGAGGTTCTGTACATCCAGGTCTTATTGGAAAAACGGATTGATGGTCTTGTCCTCTCCTCTGCGTTCCAGAATGGAATCCATCCCCTTGCCTCCCAGCTGAAGAAAATTCCTTTAGTCAGCATTGTCAGAAAAATTAAAGGGGTCACCTCGGATGGAGTATTTGGGGATAATGCAGGAGGCGCTTATCAAGCCATCGAACATTTTATTCAATTGGGACACCGGAGGGTAGGAATCATCTCCGGGCCGCTCGGCCTGAGTTCAGGCGCTGAGAGACTGGAGGGCTATAAAAAGGCGCTGGCAGACCATCAGATTCCCATCGAAGAGCATTGGATTAAATTGGGCGATTTTAAAAAAGAGAGCGGATATTCTCTCACAAAAAAATTATTCCAGGAGAAGCATCTTTTCACCGCCCTCTTTGTGGTCAACAATCAGATGACCATTGGAGCTCTTAATGCGTTAACAGAACTGGGAGTCCGGATCCCGGAGGATCTTTCTCTCATCAGCTTTGATGATATGGAATGGTATTCTCTGATCAATCCTTCTCTGACGACCATCGAGCAGTCACCCTATCTCTTGGGAAAAACAGCAGGAGAGATGCTACTTCAAAAAATCAACCATAAGAGGAGGAATTCCAAAAAGGTGGTGATCCCTTCACGTCTGATCATCAGAAATTCCACCGCAGGGATTACAGCTGAAAGGAGGTGAGGTTTCCTCATATCGAAGATGTATTTGGGAAAGGAACCCTCTATTTGAGATGAGATGGAGGGGAACAAATTTGCTTAATAAAATGAAAGGAGGACTTAAAATGGTTAAGAGAATTTATTGGGTATGTTTGATCCTCATGGTTTTGTGTCTCAGTCTGATGGGAACCGTGGGAAGGGCTCAGGAGGTGAAGATCTCCTATTCAGACTGGCAACTTGCCCAGGATATCTGGGGACGCTCTCTCAGAGAAGCCATTGCCGAATTTGAAAGATTGAACCCGGGAATTAAAGTCGAGCCAGAGCCAGTCGCGCTTGCCCAGAGAGATGTTAAGTTTACCACAGCGATTCGGGCAGGTTCAGGGCCGGATGTTTTCGCCCTCGATGTCAACCCTGTGAAGCAGTACATCAAAGAGGGCTGGGTGAAAGACTTAACGCCTTTTATTGAGAAGGAAGGAGGCCAGCAGTGGCTATCCGACTTCTACCCGAGGACCCTGATGCCTGTCACAGAGGACAACAAAGTTTTCGGCGTTCCTAAGAATACGGTTGCCATGGTCATGGTCTACAATTCCCAGCTTTTTAAAGAAGCAGGAATCAAGAGCACTCCCAAAAACTGGAAGGAGTTCAGGGACGTTTGCAAAAAGCTGACCAAAGCCACGAAGCCCGGAGGACCGGTGGATCAATGGGGGGTTGCTTTTGTCCTTGCCAAAGCATGCTTTGATCTCAGGTTCTCGGTCGTCTTAAGAGGCTTCGGAGGTGACTTCTTAACTCCAGATTGGAAACAATCGGCATTGAATACCCCTGAAGCAAAAGAGGCTTTTAACTATGTGGTTGACCTGATTCTGAAGGACAAAGTCATGCCCCCCGGTGTGGCGCAGGTTGATTGCAATGAGGCACGCAGGCACCTCGCCTTCAAAAGGACTGCCATGAAGATTGGAACGATGTGGTCGATCACTGAGGTCAGTGGCTTTAATCCTGATCTCCGTGGATGGGAAGTCCTTGAGATGTTCCCCATCCCACAAAAAGAAGGAACGAAATCAAAGATCCATTCTACCCTTTATCAAAAATCGATCTTCATGAATCCCAATACCAAACATCCTGAAGCGGCCTGGAAGTTAATCAAGTTCCTTACCGATAAGAAGCAGATGGAGAAGTGGTTCGTTGACAACAACATGCTTTCATGCAGAAAAAGTGTAAATGATACTTATGGCCCCATCCTGCAAAGCAAATATGCATCGGTTGTTAAAAAGGAGATCGAATATGCTGATTTCCTGCCTCTGATCCCGCAATGGCCGGAGTGCCTCGAGGCATTCCGCGTGAATCTGCAGGCAGCCATTGCCAAACAGAAGACACCTGATCAGGCTTTAAAAGATGCGCACGAACAGATCAATGCCATCCTGGCCCGCAAGTAATTAGACTTCCCCCTCTCCATTAACGGGAGAGGGGGAAATTTAAAACAGATGAAGATTCACGACCGATACAAAGGTTATATCTTTATCCTTCCGGCTTTCCTGCTTCTGGTAGGCATCCTCGGATTTCCTGCTCTGGCAGCTATTCTCCAGAGTTTTAATCTCATGTGGGTGAGCAAACCCTCCTTTACGGTTTCGAGTTATGTCAATCTAATGAAGGACAAGGAATTCCTCGGAACACTTCTCAATACCATGATCTTTGTTTCGGTGACCGTCTCTTTTCATCTGTTGATTGGCATGGGAGTAGCCCTTCTGCTCAACCAGGAGATCAAACGGAGACACCTCTTCCGGGTCATTGCCATCCTTCCCTGGACCATGCCCGATGTCATCGGCGGACTCATCTGGAAATTTATCTTCGATACGTTGCCAGGCTTTGTCAATGCGGTTCTGATCCGGGGCAAGTTTCTAACAGAGCCGATCGATTTTCTTGGGACCCCTCTGCTCTCCTTTCTATGTTTCATTTTTGCCGAGGTCTGGAGAGGTTATCCCTTTGTCATGCTCATTCTCCTGGCCGGCCTCCAGGCCATTCCACGTCAACAATATGAAGCAGGGGCAATCGACGGAGCATCCACGATCCAGAATTTCTTTTACATCACACTCCCCAACCTGAAGTATATGGTGGTCATTGCTGTCATCCTGGATACGATCTGGGAGTGCCGCCTCTTTGGAATGGTTTACAGCATGACAGGAGGAGGCCCAGGCTATTCAAGCCAGGTCCTTTCCCTCTTAACCTACAAGCACTATTTCCAATTTTTTAATACACCCTATGCAGCCTCCATCGCCGTCGTTCTGGCTGTGTTCATGCTGATCATCAGCATCCCTTATCTTCGGATGACCATGAGGCGGGAAATCTGATTATGTTAAAGAGGCAAAAGACATTCTGGATCTTTATTTACCTGGCTCTGGTCGTCATGGGGCTGTTCAATCTCCTACCCTTCTACTGGATGCTCAGCTCTTCGTTTAAAACCGAAGGGGAGGTGTCAAGTTACCCTGCCACGCTTTTCCCACAAGTTTGGACTCTGGGAGCCTATTCAAAGATCTGGTTCCAGGAAAAGTTCGTCTATTACTTCATCAACAGCCTCATCGTCTCTATGACCACAGCAACTTTTTCGTCTCTGGTAGGGGCCTTTGCCGCTTATGGTTTCTCCAGATTCCGGTTCAAAGGAAAGACCCTGACCATGACCCTCTTCCTGGCATCCCAGATGATTCCAGGCGTCCTGCTCGTAGGACCCTATTTTAAAATGCTCAGCCTTGTCGGACTTTATAATACCCTTCTTGGTTTGATCCTTTCCCAGATCACAATCACCCTGCCTTTCAGCATCTGGATGCTCAAGGGATATATGGACACTGTCCCCGTGGAGATTGACCAGGCGGCTATGGTAGATGGAGCGTCGAGAACAAGGACCTTTCTGATGGTGGTTCTTCCCGGAATTCTCCCGGGCTTGGTGGCAACCATCATCTTTGCCTTTCTTTTATCATGGGGCGATCTCCTCTGGGCCCTCTGTTTAATCAATGCCAAGGCCAAACAGACCCTAACGCTCGGGATCACACAACTTGTCGGTGAATTTCGGACAGAATGGTCAACGATCATGGCAGCCACGATGATTGCGACCATGGTTCCTGCTGTGCTATATCTCTTGCTCCAAAACTTCTTAATCAAAGGGTTTACGGAGAGCGCTGTCAAAGGATGATTTCAGAGAGAAGATATGATCTATAAAGAAATTGGACATACAGGAGTGAAGATCTCAATCCTCTCCATGGGCGGTCATGAATATCTGCCGGATGGAAAATCGAGGGGGTTTAATGAGAATTTCGAATTGGCAGTTAGACCGGGGTACATCTTTGAAGGTTTTGGACGAGGAAGGAGAACAGAAGTTTTAAGCCTTGCCTACCAGAATGGAATCAATTTTTTTGATGTGACTCAGGATTCGGAGAAGGAGGCCCTGGGCCGAAATCTGAAGGAATTTCCTCCTCCTTATGAAATTTATATCCAGACCCGCCCGGAGGGAATGGTCTATACCTATGACCCCTATAATGCGAAAATGGCCAATTATGCATTGCTTAAGGCTGAGGTTCAGAGGGGATTGAAACTACTTCAAAGAGATTGCCTCGAATTTTTAAATATTGCCTTTATGAAATCAGCTTTGGACCATGACCCTGAATACCTCGATAAGATCAAAGATAATATCGGCAGGTTGAAAAAAGAGGGGTTAATCCGTTTTGCCTCTGCCGACACCTTTTCAGGAGAATATACTTACCTTAAGCAGATTGAAGCAGGATGTTTTCATACCGTCTATATCAACTTCAATTTTGCTGACGATGGAGGTAAATGGACGGTTCTTTCAAGGGCAAAAGAGCGAGGGCTTGCCATCATTTCCAGAGAGGCTTTCATGAAGGGGGAACTCTTCAAGATGGGTGAAGAAGTTGGCCTCACGGACCGGACTCGGTTGGCCAATATCGCTTTAAAATGGAACCTCTCCTTTGAGGAGGTAACCACTGTGGTTGTGGGAACGAATAACCCATCTCACCTAAAGAAGAATCTCGAAGTTTTAAAGGACCTGAAATTGACTGACGAAGAAAAAGATGTCATTGAAAAGATTAAAACCTCTTCCATTTACAAAGCCTATGAGAAGAAAAAAACAGAAGAATTTTTTGAGAATTAGCCAAATGGCCTTTTTCCTTCTCTTCTTTTTCTTCACCATGCTATTTCCTCAGCATCTTAGGGCTGAGGCATTCGAGTTAGTAGAAAAGGATTTCCTCTGGACCAGTTCGAATTTAAAGGAGACTCAGTCCCTTCAACCAATATCCCAGAGAAACCAGAGAGAAAAGAAGGTTCAGCCCATAAAAACACAATCCTATAAGAGCTATCTTGATCAAAAAGGTTCCCATCCACCCTACCCTTTTCTCAAACCCATCAACAAGGATAACCGTTCTCTTGCCGAAATTAAGAATGGCCGTCTTATTTTTAAAAAAACAGGCAGAACCATTCTGCTGAATACGCCTTCTTTTCCTCAGGGGGCAAGCCCGGTTCCACCGTATCTTCTTTCAACTCCAGACGGAAAATGGGTTCTCGTGGTTTATCCCTATTATCTGCATCAGGATAAGGAAAACCTGTATCTCACGGAAGTCTACACCGAGCAGGGAAACAGAGTTGCAACTTATGACAGCCTTCCAACCCATGTTTCAGCTTCCAGGTCCGACCTGTTTGTCTCTCCAGAGAGAACAGGGTGCTGTGAAACCATAAAGTGGACGATTCGATTCTATAGCCCAAGGCAGGGAAAGGTCTCAGAATATAGTTGCCCGGAAGGATTTTGTGGGGATATCCTGTTTACCAAATTAGGTGACCGTGGACCTTTTGCGATCGTCCAGGAGATTTTGGGAAAAGTTGGAGAGATTGGGGCCTCGATGCAGACGAACTTCTATATCGTTGAAAACGATGGAAACCTTTCCGCTTCTGGAAAAGCGCTTTATGCCATAAGGGAACCCCATCTCGATCAAAAAAGGGTAGAATCCCTTTCACCCTATTCCATCTCAAATCTCATTTCCATAGAACCTCTTTCTGAAAAAGGGAGCTGGTTTCTTCTCTTTGAATCTGGCGATAAGAGGAAAGGGTTGAAACTTATTTCTAATAACATTGATCCTGCGCCTTCACCGGTTTTTCTTTTGCCCAAGGATCCATGGATGGCGGGCAAGCAAGAGATGAAATTAGGAAACCGCCATCTCGGGAAGCTCCCCCTGCTCGGAATAACAGATTCAGGGCAGATGAATTTCACACTCTTCTTTGAAGGGGGCAAGGAAGAAAAATATATTAAAGAGGTCCGGTCTGACTTCGTAAATATCCTGGTGTTCTAAATGACTGAAACAATGCTTCCAAAAGAAAGAGTACTTGCCGCTCTCAGGCGAGAGGCCGTTGATCGTGTCCCCTATGTGGAGACGACCATCGGATTGAAAATTGGAGAGAAACTTCTCGGGCAGACCCTTCCCCCTGTGCCGATTCCCCAGCTAGGTTTGAATTTAAGGCATCCAGAGGAAGAGAAAAAACTGTCCCGACTTCTTCATCGGGACAACATCTCTTTTAGACTCACCCCTCCTACTTTTTCTAAGGCTGAAAAGGGGGCACAAGGGCAGCTCTTTGTGGGAGATGGTCTGATCAAGACCATGGATGATTTCCAAAAGAGATTTTCGTTACCCGATCCTGAAGATGACTCTCTCTATGAACCCATCAAGCCATTCTTTGAGAAGAAGGATGAGTTTGCCGTTATCTTTTCAACGCGGTTGGGATTTCTTTCGGCTCTCATCTCCATTGGATTTCAGACTTTCATGGAGTCCCTGTATCTTAATCCCGAATTGATCGATGCGGTCATGCGGGCATATGTGGACTGGTCTGTAAAGGTCATTCGAAGGGTTTGTGATATGGGAGTGGACGCAGTTTTTACGACGGACGATTTTGCTTTTAACAGCGGACCTTTTATTTCTCCAGCCTCTTTTCGTCAATGGGTTGTTCCTTATTATAAGCAAGCGAGTCAGGACATCACCGTTCCATGGATGATTCATACAGACGGAGAGATCAATCCCATCATAGAAGATTTACTCTCTCTGGGGATCAGTGGCATCCACCCGATCGATCCAAATTGCATGGACATCCGGGCCTTTAAGCAGAAATTTGGCAAACGGGTCTGCATTCTCGGAAATGTGAACCTGAACACGTTGGGAATGGGAACGCCTGAAGAGACGTATGCGGAAGTTCGAAACTTGATAAGGGATCTCGGATCGGGTTATGGATATATCGTTTCCAGCGGTAACTCCGTGCCTGATTATGTCAAGCCGGAGAACATGATGGCTTTGGCCAAGGCATTAGAAGATTTTGCAAAGTACGACCTAAATTGAGCGATTTTTTCATCCCTCACAAGGGAGGCGGGGGGGCCGAAAAGCCTTTTAGAGCGATCACCTTTGATTGGTTGAATCAACCATGTGGTCGGCTTCATCATCATCAGTTTGGTGAACGTCCAAGGTTCATTACCCAAATGTCCGACGTATCGCATTCTAAAAGGGTTTTAGGCATCTCTGTCTCACTTGTGAGATAGGATGAGTCGCTCAATTTAGGTACGAATCATAATCATCCATGAGGAGGTTTATATGAATTTCCAACCTAAAGGAATTATTCCGGCCATGGTGACACCCATCACCAAAGAGGGAAAGATCAATGAGTCAGCCCTTCGGAAATTGACCAACTATCTCATTGAAGGAGGAGTTCATGGCCTCTTTCCTGTAGGAAGCCAGGGAGAGTTCTATGCGCTCACCTTTGAGGAGAAGAAAAGGATCATTGAGATCGTGGTCGAGGAAACCAGGGGCCGTGTTCCGGTTTATGCCGGAACAGGCGCCATCACGACCCGCGAAGCCATTGCATTGACACAGATGGCAGAAGCCGCCGGAGTCAGCGCTGTCTCTGTGGTCACGCCCTATTTCATCAAGCCCAACGATTCGGAGTTGATGGAATTCTTCACGGCCGTTGCAAAAGCCACGCGGCTGCCGGTCCTTCTCTATAATAATGTTGGAAGGACAGGGGTTAATATCTCAGCCGACTTCGCTGTCCGTGCCTCTCAGGTGGATAATATCGTCGGCATTAAGGATTCTTCCGGAGACCTCACACTCACAGCTGAGTATATCCGGAGAACTGGAGATAGATTCTCTGTCCTCGCAGGACGGGACACCCTGATCTATGGCACGCTCTGCTATGGAGGGAAAGGGGCTATTGCAGCAACAGCCAATGTGGCGCCCAAAGTTATCGTAGAAATTTATGAGGCGTTTATGGCGGGAGATCACAAAAGAGCCCTCGCCGCACAATATCGCCTCGCTCCCCTCAGGCTGGCCTTTGATCTGGGAACCTTTCCTGTCGTCATTAAAGAGGCGCTCAACCTGATGGGCATCGAGGCAGGGGTCGGCATGCCTCCGGTGGGCGGAATCTCTCCCAAAGCCAAAGATGAATTGAGAGAGATATTGAAGAAGATGGGACTCCTTTGAAGGAGTCAAATCCGAAGCACGAAATCCGAAATTCGAAACAATTTCGAATGACCAAAATACCAAACAAATTATACCTGTTTTTGGAAATTTGGACATTTGAATTTTGATATTGTTTCGGATTTCGATATTCGAATTTCGAATTTTTCTTTTTGCTTTTTGGGAGGTTTATATGATGTGGGCAGGTTTAAGAAAGAGAGTGCTGTCAGGAGAGTGTGTGTATGGAACGATGATACGGCAGGCTCGTGACCCGGGAGCGCCGGCTATCTTTGCGGCAGCGGGGTATGATTTCGCCTTCATTGATATGGAGCATGGAAACTATTCCATGGAAACCGTAGCTGATCTGATTCGTGGAGCCAAGTCTGTTGGGATTGCTCCGGTCATCCGGGTTCCACACTTGGAAACCTTTTTCATCTCAAGGGTCCTCGATGCCGGTGCTGAAGGAATCATGGTTCCCATGACCTCCACCAAAGAGCAGGCAGAAAGGATCGTCCGATACAGTAAATATACTCCGTTGGGACAACGGGGATTTGGTGGCCAGATGGGACACACTGATTACAGACTTGTGAAAACCCTCGACTTTATGAAAGAAACCAATGAAAACACTCTGATTGTGGCGCAGATTGAAACAAAGGAAGCGATTAATAATATCGATTCGATTCTCGGCATAGAGGGGATCGATGTCGGTTTGATCGGTCCGAATGACCTCTCTATCTCTCTCGGTATCCCGGACCAGATGGGATCCGAGATATTGACACAAGCCATCGATAAGGTGGTTGAGGCCACCAAGAAGAGAGGCAAAGCCTCGGGTATTCACATCGGAAATACAGAGGCTATCAGGCAGTGGCGTGCAAAAGGAATGACCGTCTTGGCCTGCTCCACAGATATCAGCTTTATGTACAGTGGTTCAAAATCAACCCTCGATGACATGAAACGACCGTAATAGATTGCCGGAGAAAAAACTTCACCCTCTCCCCTGGTGGGAGAGGGCGGAAGACGGAGAAGCTAAATTCTGGCTTGAACCCATAACATCATTTGCCGTATCTCACGGTTTGAATCCAAGAAGGTTAAAAGGAATTCAAAATATTGTCGAGGAGCACAGAGATGAAATCATTAAGGCATGGCAAAAACATTTCAGTAAGCGTTGAAAATATAACCCCCTTTGGGATATGGATTTTTGTAAAAGAAAAGGAATACTTTTTAAGTTACAAAGATTATCCTTATTTTAAAGGTCAAACATTGAATTCCATACAAAACGTTCAGTTGCTTCACGGGTATCATTTATATTGGCCAGAATTGGATGTTGATCTCGAAATTGATAACCTCGAAAATCCTCAAAAATATCCTTTGAAATCAGGAGAGGTAAATAATCATCCATCAATTCATTCAACGGGGCGGCGGATAGCCGTCCGTTAATTCCGCTTCCCGGCGATGAGCTTTAGATTTATTGTTCGAGAGTAACGCTCTACCATAAAATCCCAAACCTCATTTCGCAGCTCGTCCTTCCTCGTTCTGGCAAATTACACCACCATGCAATACTTCAAACGGTAAACAACTGAACGAGCCCAGGGGTAAACTTGTTTCTCAGATCGTAATTCATTGGATAGGGCGTATAGTGGCAAAAAATCCTCGCTTTTGAAGACCCAAAAGATCATCATTATATTGGGGTGGTTCCATACTGACTTTCTTCCTTGTAATTCCTTTTTCAATTTACAGTTCGACGTAAAAGCAAACTAAAATCAGCAAGAGGGGTTAATTTTTAAGAATATTTTCCCTTTGAAGGCCACTCCATTTAGGACGTGCTTGCGAGCATCAACGGGTTATGATAATATGCAGAAAATTGTATCGCGTGGAGGACAGGAAGAAACTGTATTATGGATCCGGGAAAGACGGTTGGCTTGGTCGGCATCGGCTTGGTCGGGACCGCACTCGCCGAGAATTTGCTGGCAAACGGCTTCGTCGTGATCGGCTTTGCCCGCCGTGAGCTGAAGCGCCGGGAACTCGAACGCCTCGGTGGACGGGCCGCTGAATCTCTCGGCGAGATCGCCTGTGCAGCGAACCGGGTGGTTCTCTCTCTTACAGACTCCGACGCCGTGGAGGAAGTCGTCCTCGGCCCCGGCGGTTTACTTGAAGCTGGCTCGGGCCTGCGTGTCATCATCGACACCACCACTGGGGAGCCGGAGCGGACCGAGGCCCTGGCCTGCCAATTGTCCGAACGGGGGGTCCACCTTCTCGATGCACCCATCTCCGGCTCCAGCGAGCAGATCCGAAGACGTCAGGGCGTTATCCTGGTTGGCGGCGAGCGAACTGCCTATGAATTTTGCCTCGACCTATTCCAGATTCTCTCCGAAAAACATTACTACCTGGGCAGGCCGGGCGCTGGCTCCCGGGCTAAGCTCGCCAGTAACCTGATTCTCGGGCTCAACCGGCTCGCATTGGCCGAGGGCCTCGTTTTCGCAGAGCGCCTTGGACTTGATCTTGAAACATTCATGGCCATGGCCAGGACAACCCCTGCTTACTCGGCTGCCATGGATGTGAAAGGCAAAAAGATGCTGTGCGGGGACTTCACCCCACAATCTCGGATTACGCAGCACCACAAGGATCTCCGAATTATACTTGAGTACGCGGACCGGTTGGGGCAGGAATTACCGCTGGCCCAGTTGCACAAGAAGATCCTGGAGCAGTGCATTGCGGTCGGTGAAGGTGATCTTGATACTTCTGCTGTGATCCGGGAACTCCGCCGAATGGGAAAGTCGGATACGAAACGATGAAGCACGTTGCCTGTAGCAGTTTATTATCCGCGGGACAGAGATCTTATTTCGGGGATTAAGACGCTACCTATTGGATATAGGCTTAATGGAAAATCGATCTACACTTCTTTCGAAACTGTGCATTAAATGGTGTTAACGACGATCACACGTTTTAACATGGAGTCCGCCCCGAGGAGGGCAACCCCGATCTGATTCACCTGCCCCTCTCTCTGTTTTCCAGAGAGATATGGCAATGAAATCTCCCCGATCCCGTGAGAGGAAGAAAAACCAAATGGGACCTTAGGCGAGATAGAGCGGGCCAGATCCATAAAGTTAGCTTCTCTCGACCGGAGACGGGTAATAGGTATTCATTAGCTCCAGCAATCAAATCGCGATAGATCGCGTCTTTTCGCATACAGAGGGTTTTCACCATCAGGACCGGTCTCTTTCGAAGGCCAGCTGCATATCCGGTAAATTCGGTGAAGGGACCTTTTCAAAAAAAAGGGGTTCCTGGTTTCCCGCTCCTCTCCCTCTACCCGGGCGGTTGTTTCATGGTGAATCCCGACCGCCTCCCGAACCACCAAAAGTTCCCCGAGCATCTCTTCTCTCATCAATATAGATAGCTCCCCAGGTCTTTTGCCATTGCTCTCTCCCCGTCCGTTAAGAGATGATGTGGATCGTTTCTCTGCCTACCCTCAGACAGGTACCCTACGTATCCGTAGTGAATTAACGATTTTGTCGCTTGCGGGTGCCAGGTCTATCGTCACAAAACCGGGGCGAAGGGATCTCGAATCTCATCACGGCAGAGGTCACAAAAAAGGTAAGGGGCGAGGACCCTCTTTGTAAGGGCCACTCGCCCTTTCGATGTGAGAAAGACCACACACTGCTGGATTTATTTCATCCAACCCTTCTCTTTATAATATTTGATTGCGCCGGGATGAAGGGGGACACCCGTCTTCTCTGGCTTCCAGGCTGTTGGCGGATCGAAGGGCTTGATGGAAGCGTGGGCTTTGACAAGCTCCTCTTTCCCTTCGCAGATCTTTTTTGTGATGACATAGGCGAGGTCATTCGAAACATTTTCGTTCGCGATGATGACAGTCCCGGGGTTCACCGTCCGAATCTCATAGTCCTGGCTCTTGAACGAATTGGGGGCCATGGTGTCGTTGGCCAGTCCCATCTCGTTCAACTTGGCCCTCTCCTTGTCCGACAGGTGGAGGAAGCGGACATTTGCTGTCAGGGCAAGCTCTGATACCGCGGGCTGTCCCGGCGGGACCACATCGATGCTGATATCAGCCCGCCAGTCACGTAGGGTCGCCGTGATGGCCTCCGGAGAGGCAAAAGTCACCGAACCGCCCCAGGTCTTGATATCGTCCACCTTGACGCCGTGGGCGGAAAAAATGATCTCGGCTACAGGGATGGCAAGAGATCCCGGGGTTTTAGAAATGTAACGCACCGGATATTTCTTGGCCACGATCTTCTCGATCGAATCCAACCCTGTCTTCTTGATAAAATCCTCCTTGAAAATGACCACGGCAAAGACCCAGTTCAGGCCGCCTGCCAGAGCGCGAATGTTCTTCACCTGCTTCCCCTTGTACATGTCCCATCCTTCGTAAGCCCATTTGGCGGTGACCACATTCGAAAGCCCCACGTCTGCTTTCCCTTGGCCGACCAGGAGGGGATTCCCGATGCCTCCGCTCTGTGGAAGAACGTCAATGTTCGACCCCTCCGGAATCTCTTTCTTCAGCATTTGGGCCAGTGTGGCCGCGTAGACGTACCAGCTGCTGCCCAGGGGCATAGAGGCAAAGGTGAATTTCACTGGTTCCTTCAGCTCTGCACCATTTGCCGGAGACCCTATGAGAGTGAGAGCAAACAGAAAAGCCAAAAATACAGACATTCCGATAAAAATCTTTTTTGTGTGTCCCATAATCTCCTCCTTTTTAGTCATTGAGGGATCCTGCCAATAAGCATGATTTCTTCCCTGATGGTATGTATGTATAATATAAAAAGGTAACAACAAAGTCAATCCTTATAATGATAAGGGACTAAGGAGCCCGCCTGGGGAAGGACCTGTGGAGGCGACTTCGGAAGAAGCGCCAAGCGACGAGAAGGATGAACAGGATAAGACTCGGTATCCACGTGCCTGCGACAGTGGGGGCGATTAGGCCCAGAGAAACGATCAGAAAAAGTCCCCTCTCAATCGGATTAAGGGATCCCAGGAAGTAGCCCACCACGAAGGCAGCCCAGGTCGTGATTCCGAACACAGTCGTCAAAGAGGCGATCAGGATTCCACTTAGTGGTCCTTGGAAGAGCATCCCTGGATCGTATATGAAGACAAAAGGGATAAGAAAAATGACCAGGCTCAAACGGAAGGCGGTCCATCCAACCTTGCTGACGCTCTCGTTGGCCAGTCCGGCTGCAGCATAAGCGGCCAATGCTACAGGGGGTGTGATCATGGAGAGGACAGAGTAATAGAAAACAAAGAGGTGAGCAGCCAAAGGGGTGAGCCCAAAATCAATCAAAGGAGGAACAAAGAGAATCGCCCCGATCATATAGGCTGCCACTGTCGGAAGCCCCATGCCGAGGATGATACATCCGACAATAACCATGAAGTAGGTCAGGAGAATATTCCCCCCTGTAATATCCATTAACATGCTCGAGAATTTCATGGCGAGGCCGGACTGAACCGTGACCCCGATGATGATTCCAATACCTCCGATCGGAACGGCCACCTGCGTCACTTGTTTGACTCCATCCAGGCATCCTTGCATGAAGCGGGCGGGAGTCAAACGGGTTTCCTTTTGAAAGTAACTCACGACAATCAGCGCCACGATCGTCCAGACGATGGCCCAAGTGACAGAATAATCATTAGCGATGAAGTAGACGAGAAGGATCACCGGAAAAAGGAGATACAGGCGGGGCAGAACGCGGATCTGAATTTGGGCCTGTTCGTCGCTGAGCGATCCGATACCCGTTTTCCTGGCCTTGAAATCAATAATCAAAAATAAAGAAAGATAGAAAGCCACCGCAGGAAGAGCAGCAGATTTGGCCACGTCGAAATAAGGCATCCCTAGCATCTCGGCCATGATAAAAGCCCCTGCACCCATGACCGGTGGCATCAATTGCCCACCCGTTGAGGAGATCGCTTCAATGGCCCCTGCCTCGGCAGAAGAGTAACCGGCTTTTTTCATCAAGGGGATTGTGAAGATGCCATCTACAGTGACATTGGCCACGGCGCTGCCCGAAATCATCCCAAAGAGGCCGCTTGAAATTACCGAGGCCTTGGCAGGCCCACCTTTGGTCTTCGAGGTCACCTTCAGTCCGAGGTCTGTGAAGAGCTGTCCTCCCCCTGATGCACCGAAAAGAGAACCAAAGAGAACGAAGTAAAAGAGGTAATCCACGGAGACGCCTGTGGGAATCCCGAAGATTCCATTGTCGCTCAGAAAGAGGACTTCTGTTAATTGGCTCAAGTTGATTCCCTTGAATTTGAGCCACCCTGGGAACCAGGGTCCAAGGAAGCTATAAGCAAGGAAGAAGATGAGCACGTAAACAAGGCCCATCCCGGTTGTCCTCCTCGTCCCCTCGAGCAACATCAGGGTGAGCAGGATGCATCCCACATAATCTCGAAGCAGCACATCTTCGATGAAGGTCATCCGGTAAAGTATCCGTGTCTGATCGGCAACGAAGTAAATTCCGATGAGACAGGAAACAACGATGCCAATCCAGTCAAGCCATCTCAGTTTCTTTCCCAGGGCTCCCTTGGAAAGAGGGAATACTAAAAAACAGAAGGCGAGGGCAAAGGCCACATGGACCGGTTTCTGAATGAGCGGAACTTGAGGATAAAAGATGATGTAAAACTGGAAGAGAAGCCAGCCTACCGCCAGCAGGGTGGTCCCTCGAAACCATTGATTGAACACACTCATGGAATGCCTTCCCTTGACTTAACGAAACGTGTCCCTTGTCGGCGACCTTTCTCTGTCCATCGGGTAACGGATCAACAGAGGACGGTAAGGACAAAAGACATAGACTGATGCTTCGAGGAGCTCGGGGCCCTATGTCGCTGCTTCATTTCAGGCCTGCTGCCTTCAATGCCACTGCCACATTTTTCTTCTCCTGGTCACTGATGGGCATGACCGGGGGGCGCATCAATGCTGAGCTAAAAATCCCTCTTTGCCGCAGGGCCTCTTTGAGCCTTGCGTGGGCTTCCCCGGAGGGCTGTCCGATCTGGTAAACCGCTTGAGTGACAGGAAAGATCTTGGACTGCAATTTTCTGATCTTGACAAAGTCATTGGCCTGAACTGCATTCCAGGCCTGGGTGATCAATTCGGGAATAAGACCGCCAAAACCGACCAGGGCCCCGTCGACTCCAATGTAGAAGCTCGTCACGAGATACTCATCCATGCAGCTCAGGATTGACAGCTTCGGCGCCTTCTCACGGAATATTCGAACGTCCCTCTCATAAATCCCCATGTGACGGATGCCACATTTTAGAGCTTTTACGTTGGAGATCTTCGCCATCTCGAGAACCATGTTCGCAGGATAGAAAGCCTTACAATCATAAGGGTACTGGTGGATGATGATGCCCATATCGATGGCCGCTCCCACCTCCTGGAAATATTTCACGGGAGATTCCGGTTTCATCCCGAAGCGGAGCCAGATGTGGGGAGGCATCAGGAGAATGCCATCGGCCCCGACGGCCTGCATCTCTTTGGCCCGATCGATGGCATCCAGCGTTCCTTCGTCGCCAGCGATACCCGAGATGACGAGGACTTTATCTCCCACCTCATCCGCAACAATTTCGGTGACCCTCACCTTTTCCTTTCGATTGAGCGACGTGATTTCCCCCGTATGACCATTGCAGACGAGACCATCGATGCCATCGATGTTGGCGAGCCATCGCACATACTGTCTCAACTCCCCTTCGTTGATCGAGTAGTCCTTATTGAAGGGAACCGCAATGGCTGGAAAGATGTTTTTCCATGGTCTCTTTGGGTCTTTTCTCTTCATGACAGGCTCCTTTCCTTCCCTCGCAAGGGCGGTGTTATGTTTTGTATGTTTTGATATTACCCAATGTTCTTGCGGGGCTGAGTTCCAACCCCGAGGGGCAATTTCGTGTTATCCGTGTCCTTGGGTTTATTACCTATCACATCTCAGCCGTATCGTCAACAATGCCGTGCCCATGCCTCCCCTTCACTTTGGCTCTGAGATCAGGCCTCTGGGCGCTCCCTGACATTTTGGTGGAACTTACGAAAGATTACGCCCATAGAAACCCTCCTTTCCAGTGTAATTGTGACCAATGGGTTAATCCTGGCTTCATGCAGTGGAGAATAGGGCATATTTACGAATTAGTAGGTCTATCTCCTGGCAAGAAATCCGTGGATTAGGGTTCGAAATTCTTTATCAACTTTGGTTATTTAATTTCACTCTTAAGTTCGTCTACCTCGCCTTTAAAGCCGGGGCTTTGCGCGGGCGAACGATTGCAGACGTATCGTTTTGATTCCTCCGGCTTATTAGATGGAATGGTCAGCTTCTTTCCTGGATACCGAAATGGTCTACCATTAAATCATTGAGAATCTCGCCTTGACTTAAAGAGTATTCCGGGTTTCAATTTATTAATCGAAAAAATCTGAAGTGAGGATAGAAGTGGCCGAAAACGAGAGGACCTCTACTGAGCGCAAGGCGGTGGCGTGAGAGAGATGGAAAGAGCGAAAGGGGGAGGCAGATGCAGTATTGTATATTGGGCCAAACGGGAATTCACGTTTCACGGATTGCTTTTGGTTGCGGACCAGTATCAGGCTGGATGGAAGAACTAGATCCGGATGACCAGTGCCTCATGATCAGACACGCCATCGACGTAGGGATCAACTGGTTCGATACCGCGCCAGGGTATGGCAATGGGAAATCGGAGGCGAGTCTAGGGGCGGCCCTGGAACGGCTCGGCCGCCCTGCGGGAATTCACATTGCCACTAAAGTTCGATATCTGAACGAGCACCTCAGTGATATCCGGAAGCACACTCGCGCTTCAGTTGTGGCCAGCCTAAAACGCTTAGGAACAGAGCAAATCGCCCTTCTTCAACTCCATAATTCCATTACGGTGTCACGCGATGATGAGCCAACCTCGATTACGACAGGGGACGTTCTAGGGAAGGACGGTGTTTTAGAGGCGTTCCGCGATCTCCAGGCCGACGGAATTGTGCAGCACATAGGCCTTACGGGGATGGGCCACCCGATAGCCCTTCGCGAGGTGGTTAGCTCAGGGGCATTTGCGACGATACAAGTGCCTTATAATCTTTTAAATCCAAGCGCCGGTCAAATCATGCCCGAGGGTTTTTCCGAAACGAATTACGGGAACATCATTGCCGATTGTACAGAGCAGAAGATGGGTGTCTTTGCAATCAGGATCTTCGCTGGTGGGGCGCTTCTGGGGAATCCCCCTAGTGCCCACACTCTAAAAACCTCTTTTTTCCCCCTGACTCTTTATGAGCGGGACAGCAGCCGGGCGACCCACCTGACTCCCCTCCTTCCGCCGGGACTATCGCTCCATTCGGCGGCTATACAGTTTACCTTTGCCAATCCCCACATTAGCGCTGCGATCACGGGCTTCCGCACTCCTCTCGAAGTCGATGCTGCAGTCACGGCGCTTACGTCGCCGTTCTCTATTGAGAATGTCATGGCTACTGCCCTTATGGCCTATCCCACCCTGAAGCAAAAATGAATCTTGACCACGGCGCACAGGCTAAGATTTCAGCAATGAAAAGTGACTATTTTCGCGTTTGTGATCCGTTTCAGTCCTGACACCTTTGTGTCAAGGGAAGCTCTCCGGACCCGATACCCGCACGGTACTTCCGAAGTTCATCTCCACACTTACTTGAACAAAACAAGCTTCCAACTCGTGCCAGAAGTTTTTTTACAGAGATAATATTCCAACCGATGTGCCTAGGCTGACTTTGCCAATGCAAGAGCATATACTCATCAACAGACTTACTGACTCCCCTGATAGTTCAATTTTGGTACCGATAATTAGGGATAGTCTGATTTAACAAGAGGGGCGGCCGGGGATTGTGGATATCTGCTATCTATCCTCTGTTTCCAGACTCCTTAAAATGTTCCAATTTGATTCTCCTATATTGAACCGGCATGCACCATTTCTGCAACTGGAAATCTTCGATTTCTGGAGCATGCTTCTTTTGTAGCGCAGGTGGAAACGACAGCATCAATGACGAGTCCGTCTTCCATCAACTCACCTCACGCCAAATCCACTTAGACCAATTTCTCCTCACGCTGTAAACGCTTAAGACTCCGTCATAAAAGCCCTAACCCCATTTCGCAGCTCGTCCTTCCTCGTTCTGGCAAGTTACACCTCCATGCAATACTTCAAACGGTAAACAACTGAATGAGTTCAGGGGTAAACTTGTTTCTCAGATCGTAATTAATTGGATGGGGCGTATAGTGGCAAGATATTCTCGGTTTTGAAGGCCCGAAAGGCTCCATTATTTGGCAAGATATGTTCAACTTCTATGCGCCTTAAAATTTGGACCCTTGACATCTCCCGATAAAAAGCATTGATTAAGCGTAGCCATTAGGCTACAATACCTTTGTGATTGAAATTCGCAAAACCGATACGTACGCCCGATGGCTTGATGGCCTGCGCGACATTCGTGCCCGGGCGCGCGTTCTGGCTCGCGTTGAGCGATTGGCCGCTGGGAATCCAGGAGATGTAAAAGCAGTTGGTGAAGGCGTCTCGAAATTATGAATCGATTATGGTCCAGGTTACCGGATTTACTTCACGATGCGCGGGCACACAGTAATCATTTTGCTTGCCGGTGGTGACAAGAGCACGCAGGCCAGCGACATAAAAAGGGCGTTGCGCCTCGCCCGTAACCTTTAGGAGGGAGCCATGAGCATGAGCAAGACCAAAACAACACGCTACGATGTCGCCGAGCATCTCCGGACTCCAGAAGACATGGCCGCATATCTGGAAGCCTGTCTTGAGGAGGCCAACGGCGATGCCGCATTCATTGCTAAGGCACTGGGTGATATCGCCCGCGCTAAGGGGATGGCGCAGGTCGCGCGTGATGCCGGTCTGTCCCGCGAAAGTCTTTACAAGACCCTCTCGGGTGAACGTATTCCCGGTTTCGACACGATCCTCAAGGTGATGGCGGCACTTGGAATAAAATTGCACGCCGAAGCATTGCATAGGTAATACTACCCGACCTAACCATTCGTTTAACTCTGGTTTGGGTAGGGCTCTCGCGTTAACTTATCCTTCAGAACTGTCTTATAGCTGCTGTCTTCTTGGCGTTTTTCTAAACTCTAAAACCCACTGTTTGAAGATCATACCTTCCCCTTTCTCAACTCGATAGCCGGCAAGGATTCTGGCAAGATATGTTCAACTTCTGGAGGCCGACGCCCTAAATTTTGACCGTTGATTTCCATAAAGATTAATTCGCATATACTCCCTCAACATGCAATGTTTCAGATGGTAATGATGGAGATAAATGTCTAAGCTGCGCTTCTCTAAGAAAAGCCATTGGGGAATAAGCTACATTTTATCAGATTTTACCGCTATTTACGTAATTTTATCCTCGATAAAAAGGTTCTTGACATTTTAAAAAAATATCAGCATCATGAAATTTAATGGGTCCAGAAATATTCGAATATTTCTGGAGGTTAAAAAACGGGGTAGTCGGGCCGCTATCCGATAAGACATGGGTAGCGGTTTTTTTCATTGAGAAGGAAGCTCATGGATTGGGCGGTTAATGAGGGCGCCCAGAGTGATTGTAGAATTCCTTTGAAGGCCTTTCATTTTCAACATCGTGTTTCACGCTATCCTGATTGCGCTATTGTTCACCAAAGGGGGGTCGCTATGAAGAAACTCGTCCTAATAAATTCGTTGGCTCTGATGGAATCCTCACTCAGTGCTGTATTATCGAAAAGACATGCAGAAAAGAGGATAAATCTGAGACCCTTCCTAAAGAAGCTGGCAGGAGTTTGGGTTTATGGAGTGATCATGTTTGGTTTAATTGGGGGCTTAAGCAACCAAGGGGAAGCTTTTTCAGGCACCTGTGCTGGGCTGTCTGCAGGATGGCTCCACACCTGTGTCCTTAAGTCAAACGGAAATGTGGACTGTTACGGAAAGAACGACTATGGTGAGGCCAATGATTATACCGGAGGAGATGGTGTAGGGGTATCTGCGGGATATTGGCACACCTGCGTCCTTAAGTCGAACGGAAATGTGGACTGCTACGGAAACAACGACTACGGTCAAGCCAATGATTATACCGGTAGGGATGCAGTAGCCGTAGCTGCGGGGGCATATCACACCTGTGTCCTCAAGTCGAACGGAAATGTGGACTGCTACGGAGACAATTACAATGGTGAGGCAAACGATTATACCGGAGGGGATGCAGTAGGGGTGGCTGCAGGAGATGGTCACACCTGTGTCCTCAAGTCAAACGGAAATGTGGACTGCTACGGAGACGTAAGCTGGGGTAAGGCCAATGATTATAATGGAGGGGATGCTATAGGAGTTTCTGCAGGATATATGCACACCTGTGTCCTCAAGTCAGACGGAAATGTGGACTGCTACGGAAACAACGACTACGGTCGGGCTAACGATTATACCGTAGGGGATGCAGTGGGGATAGCTGCAGGATATGATCACACCTGTGTCCTCAGGTCAAACGGAAATGTGGACTGCTACGGATACAATTATTATGGTCAGGCGGAAGATTATACCGGAGGGGATGCAGTAGGGCTCGCTGCGGGAGGATTTCACACATGTGTCCTTAAGTTAAACGGAAATGTGGACTGTTACGGAGACAATCAATATGGTCAGGCCAATGATTATACCGGAGGAGATGCAGTGTGTAGTAATGGGTTCACCGATTCAGACGGTGACGGAATCAACGATGTTTATGACAGCTGTCCCGATATTTCCAATTCTGATCAGGCAGACAATGATGCTGACGGTATAGGTGATGTTTGTGACAACTGCCCCGCTATGTCAAACCCTGATCAGGCTGACAATGACGCTGACGGTATGGGAGATGTTTGCGATCCTGATGACGATAATGATGGGGTGCCTGATGTCTATGACAACTGCCAGTACCACCCCAATAGTGATCAGAGCGACAGAGACAATGATGGAAGGGGCGATGCCTGCGAAATCGGAGTTAAGAACTGTGCTGGATTGTCTGCAGGGCATTACCACACCTGTGTCCTCAAGTCAGACGGAAATGTGGTCTGCTATGGAAAGAACGACTATGGTGAGGCCAATGATTATAACGCAGGGGATGCGGTAGGGGTAGCGGCAGGAGGATACTACACCTGTATCCTTCGATCAAACGGAAATGTGGACTGCTACGGAAGGAATGATTATGGTCAGGCCAATGATTATAACGGCGGGGATGCGGTAGGATTATCCGTTGGATATGATCACACCTGTGTCCTCAAGTTAAACGGAAATGTGGACTGCTACGGAAGGAATGATTATGGTCAGGCCAATGATTATAACGGAGGAGATGCAGTAGCGGTAGCTGCAGGCGGAGCTTTTTTTGGCGCAATAGGTCACACCTGTATCCTTAAGTCAAACGGAAATGTGGATTGCTACGGAAACAACGCTTACGGTCAGGCGGAAGATTATACCGGAGGGGATGCAGTAGGGGTCACTGCGGGAGAAGTTCACACCTGTGTCCTTAAGCTAAACGGAAATGTGGATTGCTACGGATACAATTATTATGGTCAGGCCAATGATTATACCGGAGGGGATGCAGAAGGGGTTGCTACGGGAAACTCTGTCACCTGTGTCCTCAAGTCAAATGGAAATGTGGACTGCTACGGATTCAATAGCTACGGCCAGGCAAATGATTACAGCTTAGGGGATGCGGTGTGTGGTAGGAAGGATGCATTTTCAGGAAGGTGTGGTGGATTGTCTGCTGGATCCTTCCACACCTGCGTCCTCAAAGCAAACGGAAATGTGGACTGCTACGGATACAATTATTATGGTCAGGCAGCTGATTATACCGGAGGGGATGCCGTAGCGGTCTCGGCAGGATTTTTACACACCTGTGTCCTCAAGTCAGACCGAAATGTGGACTGCTACGGATATGATAAAGATGAAATTGGGAATTTTGTCGGTCAGTCTGCTGATTATACCGCGGGCGATGCAGTAAGGGTCGCTGCAGGAGGATACCACACCTGTGTCCTCAAGTTAAACGGAAATGTGGACTGCTACGGATACAATTATTATGGTCAGGCGGAAGATTATACCGGAGGCGATGCAGTAGGGGTCGCTGCGGGAGGATTCCACACTTGTGTCCTCAGGGCAAAGGGAAGTGTGGACTGCTACGGATTAAATGATGATGGTCAGGCCAATGATTACACCAAAGGCGATGCAGTAGGGGTCGCTGCGGGAGGATTCCACACCTGTGTTCTTAAGTTAAACGGAAATGTGGACTGCTACGGATACAATCCCTATGGTCAGGCGAATGACTATACCTTAGGGGATGCAATAGGGGTCGCTGCGGGAGATTACCACACCTGCATCCTTAAGTCGAATGGAAATGTGGACTGCTACGGATCGAATGATTTCGGTCAGGCAGTTGATTATACCTTAGGGGATGCAGTAGGAGTTGCTGCAGGATTTGGGCACACCTGCATCCTTAAGTCAAACGGAAATGTGGACTGCTACGGAGACAATCCCTATGGTCAGGCGGCTGATTATACCGGAGGGGATGCAGTCTGTAAGATTGCTGACGCAGACGGCGATGGAATCAACGATGTTCATGACAACTGCCCTGATGTTTTCAACCCTGGCCAAACAGATTCTGACAACGATGGAATAGGTGATGTTTGTGACCTTTGCACAGATGCCGATGGTGATGGCTATGGAAGAACCGGGCTTAATATAAGTGGATGCACCGGGTCAGCAACTGAAAATGATTGTAATGACGACAATCCAAACGAGCGCCCGAACCAGTCCTGGTATAAAGATTCTGATGCTGACGGCTATTCTGACGGCAGCACCTTGACCCAGTGTGCCAGGCCAACTGGCTATAAAATAGCATCTGAGCTGACCGCAACGAGCGGTGACTGCGGGGACACTGATGCATCCATCAACCCAGGTGCCACAGAGGTCTGCGACACCATAGACAACGACTGTGACGGCTCCGTTGACGAGGGTTTTGATCTCGATAACGATACGATTGCCGATTGCTTTGACATATGCCCTAATGATCCCGCCAATGATGCAGACGGTGACGGAGTCTGTGGCAACGTGGACAACTGCCCGGCGGTTGCGAACCCCGGTCAGGCAGATGCAGATGGGGACGGGTGGGGTGACGCCTGTGATGGATGTCCATATGATGCGGATAATGATATAGACGGTGACGATATCTGTGGTGACATAGACAACTGTCCGGAAGTCTCAAATCCGGCCCAAGCAAATGTGGATAATGACACATTTGGAGACCTGTGCGACGTGTGTCCGGCCGATCCGTCTGATCAGTGCAACCAAGGCGGGTCCACCTCCAAGGAGATTAAAGCAGAGGAGGGCGGCATCCTGCAGACGCCAGATCAGGCGTTGACCATGGAGATCGAAGCGCGTGACCTTACCGAGGACACAACCATCTCTGTCACCCAGACCATTCCGGAGGATCCAGGAGTGGATCTTATGGTTGGGCCGAACCCTGGGCTAGGTGATGCGCTCGCTGTCTACATCATGGAACCGGACGGATTGGAGTTTGCGAATGCGATCACGCTCACCGTTGTTGCAGACGTCTCGCAACTAAACGCCAATCAGCGCAATAAGCTTAATCTCTATGTTTTTACGGATACAGACGGTGACGGAGTGAAGGACAGCTTCGTCCCAATCGATCCACCGGCGAACTGCGCTGTTGCCGAGGACCCACCGAACTCGGAAACGTTCATTGCCACCTGCACCGCAGAGTTGGAGCACTTCTCAGTTTGTGCTTTGCTGGCCCCTACGGACAGCGACGGTGACGGGGTGTTCGATCTATTTAGTGGCGAGACTGACGGGTGCCCAATGTCCGATCTGAGCAATACCGTTGTGGTTGACGGGTGTGATTCAGGGGTTGAAAACGCTTCAGTTGGAAATGGTTGCACCATTTCTGATATGATCAACCAGTGCGTCCATGGTGCTAGAAACCACGGTCAGTTTGTGAGTTGTGTTTCAGCATTGACCAATGACCTCCAGAAAGATGATGTTATCGCGGGTAAACAGAAGGGAGCGATCCAAAGCTGCGCTGGAAAAGCTAAAATTCCATAACGCGCACATGCCGGGTGGGTAGGGTTTGGGTTACCAGAGATAGAGCCAGGGTTAGCACTGGCTCTGCCTTTTTCTTTCTTTCGGTAATTGTTGATCCTTCCGCCCACTTCAGAGCGACGATTTGTAGCTGTTACCAAAAGACCGAGTGTACGACTCCGAACTCTTTTTTCGGAAGGCTCAATATCTGCTATCTACCCTCTGCTTCCTTCACTCCTCAAAATGTTTCGATTTGATTCTCATATATTGAACCGGCATGCACCATTTCTGCAACCGGAAATCTTCGATTTCTGGAGCATGCTTCTTTTGTAGCGTAGGTGGAAGCGACAGCATCAATGACGAGTCCGTCTTCCATCAACTCACCTCACGCCAAATCCTCTTGGACCAATTTCTCCTCACGCCGTAAATGCATAACACTCCGTCATAAAAACCAGAATCTCTTTTCGTGACTCTTCTTTCTGCAAATACTACTTGACCGAATATAGCAAATACGCTATAATCCATCCATGGGTTGGACAATCACTTACTATAGCCAATCTCTTCAGGAAGAAATTCTTGCAATGCTGGCAGGTTTTCTTGGCCGGTACCTTCGATATTCTGACCGCATGGAGGTATATGGACCGGATCTGGGTATGCCGCATACCCGGGCCATGGGTGAGGGATTATTTGAGTTACGGATAAAGGCCCCCGAAGGAATTGCAAGAGTATTTTATTGCACGATGGTTGGCAAGAAGATAGTGATACTGCACCTATTCATAAAGAAGACGGACAAGACTCCCTCCAAAGAGCTTGAAATAGCACGCCGGAGGTTGAAGGAGGTTAAACATGCTTACACACAAAGAACTTAAGGCTCGCGCCCTTGCAAGGGCTGACGTAAGAGCTGAATACGACCGGCTCGGCGAGGAGTTCGTTTTTCTCGATGAGTTTCTCAAGGCTCGTGCCGCTGCAGGCGTTACCCAGGCAGAAATTGCCGAACGCATCGGCACCACGCAATCAGCCATTGCTCGGCTGGAATCTGGCAGAGGAAAGCATTCTCCCTCTTTAGCCACATTGCAAAAGTACGCTCACGCCCTCGGCTGCCGCCTGGAGTTACGGCTATTCAAAGAAATGAAAGGTCAAAAAGTTGGAGGTCGAACGATTCGCTCAACTCGGATCGTCAGAAAGCAAGCGGCCGGTTAGTTCCGAAATTGGAAGTGTTGATTAATCTCATAAATCAACACCACCTTACAAAGGAGAAAGTGATGAGGAAGATTCAAAGAACAGCGCCCATCCTAATCTTCTCGATGGTGTTATGTTTTTCCATAACCGGCTATTCACAGACCCGCGTGCCTGACGTGCATTTTGAGCCGACTCCGGAAGCTACGGTGATTACCATGCTTCAAAAGGCAGGGGTGAATCAAAACGATGTGGTGTATGACCTTGGGTGCGGGGACGGACGTTTTGTGATATTGGCGGCAAAAAAGTTTGGGGCCCGCGGCGTCGGGGTGGACATTGACCCGGTACGCATCAAAGAGAGCAAAGAAAATGCAAGAAAAGCAAACGTTACTGACCGTACAACGTTTATTGAGGGAGACCTTTTCAATGTGGACATTCGAGAAGCGACCGTGGTCACCCTTTATCTCCTTAACGAGTTAAACCAGCAACTCCGGCCAAAGCTTTTCCAAGAACTCAAGCCCGGATCCCGGATTGTTTCCTATACCTTTGATATGGCCGACTGGGAACCCGATGAGATGGTGCAAGTAGGCGGTCGTTTTTTTTACTACTGGGTCCTCCCAGCAACTGTAGGAGGAACATGGTATTTCCGAAGTGTTTCCTTTCGGGGTGAACTACAAGATCAGTTGATTTTAAATCAAGAATTCCAGGAGATTCGTGGAAAAGTGACGGTTCATGGCCAGGAAATTCGTATCAGAGACCAGCGGCTGAAAGGCGACCAGTTGAGTTTTAGCGCAAGGTATAATTTTGAAGGACAAAATGTTTCCATGAAATTCAATGGCCGTGTGACCGGCGATACCATAGATGGAACTGTGGAAATCCAGGGAGGTCCATGGGCTGGAACGAAACCATGGAAGGCCCAAAGAGTTAAACAATGAGAGGCAGAGATCCAAGGCTTGGATTTTTCTGAAACACCCTCCTTAAAAAAATCGGTAACACTTTAGCGGGTTCAAAAAACTTTATAAAATCCCTCCCAACCTCCCTTTGCCAAAGGGAGGTAAAAGGGGTTCACCCTTTGGTAATCTTTTCCCCCGCAGAAAACGGGGCAAAGGGGGACTAAGGTCGTTGCGACTCGAAACCGAGGGGATTTTATGATGATTCTTTTGGTCCATTGACTCATAAATTTTTTCTTTCAAAAAGCTAAATTGATACAAAAATCACAATTCACACAATTTCTTGTCCGAGAGAACGCTCTGGATGAAACCGGCTTCCGGGAGTGGGTCTTCTATCCAGGAATGTTGTTCAATACGATGGACAAATGGTGGGGTAATCAGGGAAAGCGCGAAAGGCCTCATGAGGGGTTGGATCTATATCTTTACAGGGATCGAGAAAAAAGAATCCTTCAGCTCGATGAAAAAACGAGGATCCCGGTCTTGTATGATGGAGTCGTTGTCAGAGTGATGGACGATTTCATCGGTAATTCGGTGATGGTGGAACATCATCTTCCCGAAAGCCAATCTCTAAAGTTTTGTACCATCTATGGTCACACAGACCCGCCCAGCAGTTTAGACGTCGGTAGGATCGTTAAGGCTGGAGATATCCTCGCCAGCTTGGCCCGGCCAAAGAAGTCACAAAGAAACATCCCTCCTCATCTACACATTTCAGTCGGGTGGGTAATCAACAAGATCTCCTACGATCACCTGGATTGGGAGTCAATGGCCACATCAAACCCGCTGAAATGGGTGGACCCTCTACAGGTCATCAGTCGCCGATCGATTTAGTTTACCGACCGATTTCGCCATTCTTTAGTCTTCCTAAGAGCAATGTTCCAAAAGAAATCTCATTGTTTGGGAAAAGGTATATGGAAAAGAATCGGGAAAAAAGAGAAAAAGATTTCCCTCTTATAAAAATTCGATACTGACTTTGGATAAATTGACATTAAACCGGGTAAATTAGAGCTAAAATCATACTTGGCACCAAACTTGTATTATATCGATCCCATGAGGAATTTCTTGATTAATAAGAACCTTTGTTTTTATTATTGGCTCAGAAAAAGAATTGGGAAGGAACGGGCCTTCAAGGTGGTCAACAGGATTGAGAAGATTATCCTTATCTTCGGAAGAGAGCAGATAGGTGGGAGTCATGGTAGTTTATGAATACTATAGGAAGGATGAAACAAATCGATTCCATTCGATCGGGATTATCCCAGAAAGGAGGGAAACGTTAGGGAGAATTACTGACGAATCTATCTTGAACCTTGGGAAAATCATTGTAGGCGAAAAAGAAGCCCACAGTAATCTATTCTTTGTTCAACTAACGATTGACTAAACAGGTATTGTTTCCTAAATTAGTAATTAGTCCATCATTGTATAGATATTAGAGATGAACCCCTCCTTTTTCCCTTTGCCTTAAGGAGGAAAGACCTCTTTTATAACCCCCCTCTATTCCCCCCTTAAATTAAGGGGGGAGGAAGGGGGGTTACAGAAGATTTTCCGCAAAGCATGTTTTTTTTATGAATTGATTCTTTGAGCCAATCTGGGGAGTCTCTCTTTGGAAGGATTCGACTTACGAACAGTAAAAGATAGAAGAAAACAACCCACTCCTGCGATCACCAGGTATACTCTTTGGGGACGGAGAAAAGCATTCCAAAGAAAAGAGGAGCGGGAAAGGGGTGGCTATGTAGACCGTTATCATCCAAAATTACTGATCCTACTTACTTTGGGTATCGGATTAACGGTACTGGATGCATTGTTCACCATGATGATTCTGGATGATGGCGGATGGGAGATTAACCCTGTGGTTCGCTCCGCCATCCATGTTTATGGGGATAGATTTTGGATCTGGAAATTTATTTTGGTTTCTATCCCTCTGCCTCTATTATGCATCCACAGTAAATTCCGATTGGTCATGCCCGTTTTATACGGGATAACCTCAATCAGTGCCCTCGTGATTCTATATCAGGTCTATCTATATATTTTCTAATCGCTTGAGCCGACGATAGATTGCCAGTTGATTGTTTATCTCTGACCATCACTCATCGAAAGTGAAATTCCAAATGACTCACCCAGAGTGACCAATTCTTTTATCGTGGAAGGGGGTAATGGGATGCCTTCTTTGAGGCGCTGGGTCTCGGTCCGATATTCCGGTTCTCCTGGCATCAAAATTTCTGTTGCGTTTTTTGCCTTCTCGCTCTCTTTAATCGTTTTGATGTATCGATCCATCTCTTTCTTGAACTTCTCTCTTCCAATAAAACAGTCCGGATCAATCGCCATGAAGGAATGGCACGTTCCCTGGATGCCTGAAGGGTCCTCCTCATATAAACTCTTAATATATTGAGTCCATTTGCCGCCGGTTAAAACAGATGTCAGCATTTCATGGGCCAGAATCATTCCGTATCCTTTATATTCTCCGATGGCCGCTAACGAACCGCCCCCTTCATAACCTTCATAAGGGTCTTCTGTTGGAAGGCCATTCTTATCGTACGCCCAGCCCAGGGGTATCTTTTCGCCTTTCTTGCGGCACAAGATTAACTTCCCCGATGAGACGACACTGATCGACATATCCAGAACAATGGCCGGATATCGATCGGTTGGAAAGGCAAACGACAAGGGATTATTCCCTAAGATCCGTTCCTTTCCGCCGTAAGGAGCTACCATCGGAGCTGAGTTGGTCACTACATAACCAATATAATCCCTCTCAAGGGCCATCATTGGAAAAAGACCTGCTGTCCCGAAATGACCGCTATCCTTCACAGAGACCCAGCCCGTTCCAAACTCCATCGCCTTCTGGATGGCCATTTTCATTGCTTTATAGGAGACTACATGGCCCATGGAACCATGGGCTTCGATAAAAGCCGTAGCCCCTTTCTCTTTAACAGTAGTCATTTTGCAAACAGGCCGGACATAACCCTTCTGAAGCCTCTGAATATAGATGGGAAGTCTCATCACACCATGAGTCTCGACTCCTCGAAGGTCAGACCTTGCTATAAAGTCAGCCACAATTTCTGCTTCGTCTTCTGGAACCCCAACTTTCAGATAGGCCTGTTTACAGAAATCCTTAAGATCGGAAAAGAGAACTCGCCGAACAGTATTTTTTCCCATGACACGCCCCTATAAATAGAAAGAAGTATGATCTAATCTTCTCCACTCACTCCCATGATCTGAGCAACTTTATCCCTCAGCATCTGTGATGAGAATGGATACTCGAATATCGATATAAGCGAGCTCTGGCAAGATTAGTTTAAACCCAATTCCTGGAGCTTGACCTCTGTGGGAATGCCCTCCTGACTCCATCCGCGCTCCCTATAATATTCCTCCAGCATCTCTTCGAGATGCACGACTCTTCCCTTAACCGGCCCTTCCGAAAAAGGCTCATGGGTCAACCGGTGAGGCAAGGTATCATCCTTGCGGGAAAACCCAGCTTTGACCAGGAACATTCTTTCAGCATTCAAGATCCTCTCACCGGCTGTAACTAGTTCATCCATCGTATAATTAGCGCCGGTCACGGCATTTAAATATTCCAAGATACCATCCGGAAAGATCTCTAATTCAGGCCGCAGAAGGTTGCGGATCGTAAAAAACATACAGAATCCGGCCGAGTCGATGATTGCAAATACATCTTGCCAAAACTTAACGATCCGGGCTTTGCCTTTCCATTCATGTGGATCGATGAGCTTCGGTAGCCCTACCATTTCGCAGTAAGCCATATGCGCCCGACAATGGGAGGCCCCGATGGGCGAAGTGGCGTAATTGAGGCCTGCACCCTGAAGCCCCCTGGGATCATAGCCGGGCAGTTCGAGACGTTTAGACACCATGGCCAGTTCAGGATGGCCGCAGCGTTCTGCCAGCCTGTAACTGCCTTCAGCCAATTCATTTCCAAAACCTTCTCGATGGCCGGTCAGCTTTACCAATTCGACAACTTTACGACCATCCCCCCAATGGATTGGCCCACCTGCATGTCGTTCTGTTAAATAACCCCGATCAAAAAGCTCCATGGCGCAGGCAATGGTCACTCCCATCGTTATCGTATCTAAGCCCAAATCGTTGCATATATAATTTGCCTTGGTGACAGCCGCGAGGTTGTCAACCATACAAAGCGAGCCAAAGACAAAGCCGGTTTCAAACTCTGGTCCTTCCCCTTCTCCTTCGAATCCAGGTTCTTCGACTTTAGTAAATCGGCCGCAGGCAATTGGACAGGCCCAGCAGGCAACGGTCTTTTTCAGGTATTTTTGAGTGAGCGTTTGACCTGAAACGGCTTCCCAACCGTCGAAGGTTCCCCGCTGAAAATTCTTGGTGGGGAGAATCCCAAACTCTTGGGTGAGAGGCGTCATCACCCCGATGGTGCCGTGTAAGCTGAGCGGAGAGGGACCAGCTTTGACTGCATCCCGGAACTTCGTTAAGACCCGCTTTTGTATCTCGTTGAACCGTTCCTCGTCAGCCATCGGAACCGATCCTTCACCCGCGACCACCACCGCCTTCAGATTTTTTGATCCCATCACTGCTCCCACGCCTGAGCGACCGGCTGCACGGTATTTATCGTTCATGATCGCGGCAAACAGAACCAGCTTTTCTCCAGCTGGACCGATGCAGGCGACGCGGGCTCTTGGGTCGGTCTCATTGAGGAGAGCTTCTGTGGTTTCAGGCACAGTTTTACCCCAGAGATGGCCTGCTGGCCTGAGTTCAAACTTACCTTTATTGATCCAAAGATAAACTGGATGAGATGCTCGCCCGGTGAATATCAGGACGTCGAAACCGGCTCGTTTCAATTCCCTGGGAAAATGGCCACCTGAGTTCGAGCAAGTAATTGCTCCGGTCAGCGGACCTTTGGTCATAACCATATAACGAGCTGCGGTCGGGGCAGAAGTCCCGGTTAACGGTCCAGCAGCCATGACCAACATGTTCTCTGGAGATAAAGGATCACATTTAGGATTCACCTCTTTATTCAAGTAATAAACTCCGAGACCACGGCCTCCGATGTAATCTTTGGCCACTTGCGGTTCTAAATTCTCTTCCTTACACTCACCGCTCGTCAAGTCAACTCTTAGAATTCTCCCCCGCCATCCATACATATCTATTCTCCTCCTCTCACTATACTATTCAATTCTTGTATCCCTATCCGCTCTCAAGTGCCATTGAAGCACTTCAAGCTTTTTTATCCCCCGGCTAAGAGTTTAAAAAAAGTGATGTGGTCCCCATCCTCTATTTTTTGTTGGCGGATTTCATCCTTTGAAATAAACTTTCCGTTGATACTTATTTGAATCGTCGAATCCAGTTCTTTAGTCCTTGAATCCAAGAGAGCTTCCTGAATCCGGCTCCCCTTCTAGCAAAACATTTGACAGGATTTTCTCCTATCTATTCCTCAATCCCTGCCAACCGCATGGCACATTTCTTTTTATGAGTGATGTCCGATTCTCTGAAAATCGTGAGCCGGTGAGCCGCCGGGGAGCCTCCTCCATGAATGTCCGAAATCGTATCCGCGCTCTCCATAGCCATCTTCTCAACGAGCCGGAGCATTTTGATCCTTTTTTCAACCGGCACGCCGGTGGCTCCCTTTAAATATTTCTTTAAAAGTTCACCGATCTCAGGATTTTCAAAGTCCCTGTCCGAAGGCAGGTCGGCTACAAATCCCCCTGCAATGTCGATCATGAGCCGGGTGGCTTCAGCCATTTCCTTTCCTTCATGAATCTTGGAGGCATTGGCCAGTACCGGATCGATGAAGTAGGTTCCAGAAGGCTCCTTCTTTCCCTCATAGGAGGCAGCCAGGCTACAGCCATAGAGGGTCTCCGCCTTATGGATCATGTCGATCACCTTCTCCTTGTGGTGACTCACCTTTAATGTTCCGTTATACTCCATCATCAGCAGGGCAGCGCCTGTCATGGCATCGATCTTTCCTGATTTACAACCGCCGTGGGACTGGCGGTGAAAGGCAGAAAAGCGGTTCACCATCTCCCCTGCAAACTCCACCTCCCTGAACATGAAGACCCTTTCCCATGGCACCAACACCTCATCAAAGATGAGCGTCGGGCAATACTTGCTGTATCGGATATTTCCGCAATCGACCCCTTCGATCTCGCGGGTATCCATCGAATTTCGTCCCACCACATGAATGAGATGATCTGTATCCGAAGGGATCGCAAACGCTAAGGCATAATCTTCATCCCCTTTTCCCATTGCACGCGTTGGAAGGACAATGATCTCATGGCAACTGACGGACCCGGTTTGATGGCCTTTGGCTCCCTTGACGATGATCCCTTCTTTGTTTTGATCGACCACCCGGAGGTACATATCTTTATCCGGTTGTTCATGGGGGCCGAAATTACGGTCTCCCTTAACGTCGGTGACACTGGCATTTGTAGCCAGATCGTTTTTTTGTACATACTTCAGGAACTCGTTGAATCGATTGTTATATTGAGTCCCATATTTTTTATCGATGTCATAGGTCACAATCGACAGGGTGCACAGACAATCGAGGCCCGTGCATCGCTGATGACATGTCCCTACATAACCTCCCAGAGCCCGGTTGACCTTCACTCTCGCTACAAGATCTTCGATCGATTGCGGAGGCAGGGTAAACCGGTTGATGGGCTCTCCTGTCAGAGGAGACACGGTCGTCACGAGAGGTTTGTACTTCTCATGCTGCGCCAGTTCATAGGTCGCCCCAGTCGCATTGATCCCTGCACGAATTCGAGGATGATCCACCGGATTCTTCACTTTCTCCCCGAACATATAGACGGTGGGCTTCAGCCTCTTCAAACTTGCCACATATTGTTCAAACGTTTTTACAGCCATCGTTATCCCCCCTTCTCAAGAAACCAAATCCGAAATCCGAATATCTAAATCCAGGAAATAAATTCGAATTTTCAAAATTCTAAACGTTTTTTTTATTTGGAACATTTGAAATTTGGTCATTTGAGATTGTTTCGAATTTCGGATTTCGTGCTTCGAAATTACACTTTTTTATCAGCCATCAGCTATACGTTATTCACTAAATCCAGTCCCCTTCTAAACGCCTTGAGGTTGAGTGCTATTGCTTTTTTGGGCACGCTCACCTCAATGGCCTTCTCCATGGATTCAATAGAGAGAAGGCCCGTTTTCTTCAGGATTGCACCCAGGATGACAAGATTGGCCACAACAATATTATTCATCTCTTTATCTGCGATATTTGTCGCTGGGACAGAGAGGATCTCATACTCCCCGGGTTTCACTCCTTTGACCAGATCGGAATCGATGACCAGAAGTCCTCCGGGTTTGATCTTGGGCAGATACCTTGCGACCGCATCTTCTGCCATCAGGATGAGGATATCGGCTTTTCTCACTTCCGGATCGGTCACACGATCCTCTGAGATGATCACCTCTGCCCTGGCTGATCCTCCTCTTAATTCCGAACTATAGGACTGTGTCTGAACCGCCTGTTTACCATCATAGAGAGAAGCAGCTGTCCCCAATAAAATCCCGGACAATACGACACCCTGCCCCCCTACTCCTCCAATCAATATCTCTGTTCGCCCCATTCAATTCCTCCCGAACTTTATTTCGCTTCTGTCCACGAACCCTTTGTTTACCCCCTAAGGAGACCTCGAATAATTTTAAATTTGTCATGCCGAGCTTGGTTCGGCATCTCGTTTTGTTCAAAGGAAAGAGATCCTGAAACGAGTTCAGGATGACAGGTCTTGGAAATTTCAAATATTTTTAGCTAAAATTAACTCCTTCCTGTATCAACCGCTGCCTCGGCCCCTCCCATAGCCTTCTTCCTCATTCTGGCAACCTCTTCCACCATTTCAGGCTTATCCAGGTCAACCAATTCTCCAACAACGATTCGACCTTGTAGTTCTTCCTTGGGAAGCTTCTTAGCCTCCTGGATGGAGATCGATCTATTTTTGTAATCCTCAAGCATCTGGACCGCATTTCCTACTCCCATCTTCCTCCCGAACTGAACCGGACATTGAGAGATCACTTCGATGAAAGCAAACCCCTTTTTCTGAATTGCCTTTTTGATGGAGGCCGTAAGCTGCCTGGGATGTCCAGTGGTCCAGCGAGCGACAAACGAAGCTCCCGCCGCAATCACCAGCCCCGAAATATCCTCGAAAACATTCTCAAACGTGCCATAGGGGGTCGTGGTCGTCTTCACCCCCATGGGTGTGGTCGGAGCCGCCTGTCCCCCGGTCATGCCATAGATCCCGTTATTGGAACAGATCACCACCATTTCAATATTCCGTCGGGCATTCTGAATCAGGTGATTTCCGCCAATGGCTACGAGATCTCCGTCCCCGCTCACCACCATCACCTTCTTCTCGGGCAATCCCATCTTGATTCCAAAAGCAAAGGCGATCGGCCTGCCATGAGTGGTATGAAGCACATCGGCATTGAATAGGGGGCTGGGGATCCATGCAGCACACCCGATCCCTGAAACAAAAACAAAATCATCCATGTCCATGCTTAGACCGTCAATCGCTCGTAAAATGGACTGGGCGATTGTTCCGTCTCCACAGCCAGGACAGAATGAGGAATGGGTTACGGTAGGGCGAATAAAACGGTGATAGGGGTGGACAAGTTCACTCATTTTGAAACCTCCTCAATCTTTTTCAAAATATCTTCCGGATCCTGAATCTCGCCCACCAGTTTGGGAGGGAGAAAGGAAACTTCCGAAAAATGGGCTGCTTCGGCTTTGATGTAGGGATAGATCTGACCCAGGTTGTTTTCCAAAACAATGACATGCTTGGCTTTCCTCGCCATCTTCTCAATCTCTTCTCCTGGAAAGGGCCAGACCGTGATCAATCGAAGCGTCCCCGCTGCAATTCCCTTTTTTCTTGCCTGCAATACAGCCTCTGCTGCGGCACGGGACACTCCTCCATAAGACACCAGGACAACCTCGGCGCCTTCATAATCACGCTCCACCAGGGTGATCTCCTCTTTGTGCTTGAGGATCTTATCGCTCAACTTCCGAACAAATTTATCCAGAGCGGAGATATCGATCAGATTCCGTTTCCCATATTCGTCATGACAGGAACTGGTCACATGAGCCTTAAACCCTTTCCCGAAAATGGGCATCGGCGCCACATTCTCATCCAGGAATCCCTTCAATTTCAGAGGATCTGCCCCTGCTTCGGGAATTTTTCGGTAAATTGTTTTGATCTTGTCCGCTTCTGGAATGACCACCTCTTCCCGCATATGCCCCACAAAGGCATCGGAGAGAAGGAAGACAGGCGTTCGATATTTCTCCGCATAATTAAAGGCGATCACCGTGTGTTCGAACATCTCCTGCGGCGATGAAGGACACAGGGCAATGATTTCATAATCCCCGTGAGATCCGTGTTTCGCCTGCACCATGTCTCCCTGAATCCCGATGGTGGGCATGCCGGTTGTAGGGGCTCCCCTCTGGACATTGACGATCACACAGGGTGTTTCTACCCCGATCGCAAACCCGATATTCTCCAGCATCAGGCTGATTCCAGGACCTGAAGTCACGGTCATGGCTTTCTTTCCAACCCAGGAAGCTCCGACGACTGCAGCAATTGAACTGATCTCGTCTTCCATCTGGAAAAAGGCCCCTCCCACCTGGGGAAGTTTTTCGGCCAGATGGTTTGCAATCTCTGTGGCAGGTGTGATCGGATAACCCGCCACGAATTCACATCCCGCAGCCAGCGCTCCCTCCGCACAGGCTACATTTCCCATCATAAAATATCTACCCGTGCGAACTCGTTTATTGCTCATCACTTTGCCCCTTTCTTTCGTTTTTTTTCTGAAACCACGATCGCCAGGTCAGGGCAGAAGACCATGCAGTTCCCACACTGAGTACACTGATCCTCATTTGCAACAACAGGGGGCCTGTAACCTTTCTGATTCAATGTCTCTGAAGGTTTAAAGACATCTTCCTTGCAGACATAGATACAGATCTCGCACTCCTCCACACCTTTGCATAAGTGATCAAATATTCTCAAAACAGCCAATGTCTTTCTCCTTTCACTTTTTGTAATACCCCAACTGAGTTAAACATTTTGACCAAATCCCCTCTAACTCCCCTCGGTTTCGAGTCGTACCGACTTTTCCAAAGGAGAGAAAAGAACTACCCCTCTTTGGCAAAGAGGGGCAAGGGGAGATTTTCTAATGCCTGTATTAATCCGATTATGAGAACCTTAATCATCTGATCTGGTTGACCGGATACACAGGCTTCTTTCCCTCTAACACCCGTATCACATCTTCCGCTACCAGACTCATTCTCTTCAGAGCCTCATCCGTATGAGCAGCCATATGCGGTGTCCCGATGAAATTTTCAAACTGCAACAGAGGATGATCTTTCGAGGAGGGTTCTACCTCAAAGACATCCGCTCCTGCTCCAGCGATCCTTCCCTCTTTTAGAACTTTACAGAGAGCCTTCTCATTCCAGACCGGGCCCCTTGCGAGATTGAGGATATAAGCCGTGGGTTTCATCAGGCTGAGCGCTTTTTCTCCAACAATCCACTTCGTTTCCGGCAACATCGGAAGGTTGATAGAGATATAATCCGATTGGGACATCACCTCTTCCAAACTCATCTTGACAGCCCCGATCTCTTTCTCCACCTCCTCAAATCGAAATGCATCATAGTAGAGGATCTTCATGTCAAACCCTTTATATCCGATCCTGCCTATGGCCTTTCCAATCTTGCCAAATCCAAGGATGCCGAGCGTCTTTCCGTGGAGTTCATTCCCGATATACTGATAGCGGGCTTCCCATCTTCCTTCCTCGCGAAACGCCCTTTCGCCTTTTCTCAGCATCTTAGAAAGCATAATAGCCAACCCGAAAAAATGCTCGGCCACAGAGATGTCATTGGCATCTGGCGTATTGACCACCCATATCCCCTTTTCCGTAGCGGCCTCAAGATCGATATTTTCCACACCGACCCCATGCCGGCCGATAACCTTGAGCTTCGGAGCGGAATCCATTATTTTCCGGGTCGTTTTTCCATTGGCCCGGATGATGATTGCGTCGACCTCTTTTACCTCATCGATCAGGGAACCCTCTTCACACGACCTGGCAAAAATGATCTCTCCCTTCTCCCTCAGAAGGGACTTTCCAACCTCGTGCATCTCCTCATATAGCATGATCTTAAAGGGCTTCATCTCTATTCTCCGGAATCGCAAAATTTTTTTAAACTCTTGGAACCTTTCGTAGCAACTGTCCGTATCCTTCAATAGGGTCATTGATCTTAAGAAGCTTCATCAGGTGCCACGCTGTTGCCTGATTGGATGCAACCACGGGTTTCCCGCTGTCCCGCTCGATCTCTTCAATCACATCGCTGCATCGGAAATTAGTACAGGTGATGAAGATACCATCGGCTTCAGGGACAACCGCTTGCATAGCGACCTGATAGGCCTGTGAAGGCTTTGTGGCGCCAATCTCATAGAGATCTTCGATCTCCAGCCCTGTCACGTTCAGTACTTTAAACCCCGATGCTTCATAAAACTCCCTAAACTTTTGACTGATCTGATTAATGTAAGGACCAGCAATGACAATCTTCTTGAATCCCATGAATTTCATCGCCTCTTCCGCAGCCGTAGCGGTTGTCGTGCAGGAAATCCCCTTGCTATTGGACTGCATCGATTCAATCTCTTTCTTGTCCCAGCCAGGCCCTCCGACGAGGCTTCCCGCTGTACAGGCAAAGGCGATGGCGCTGTTGTTCCCCAGGAGTGGAGAGGACATCCCTTCTGTTAAGAGACCGGCCGGTCCGGGAAGCAGGGCGCTCAGCTTTGAACACTCCTGCACGTTTACAACCGGATCCATGTGAATGCGGGTCTCCCTCACCTGAACATAGGGAGGCAGCATCCGGCAAATCTCGGGCGTCGGGTTGAGATTCGGTCCCACGACAATCAGGCCCACTCTGGCGCGATATCCGTAGGGTACACCATAAGCTTCTGGATCTCTCTGAATCATTTTACCAACCTCCTTTTAAATGAACTGAACTGTTCTCTTTACCCCGTCAGAAAGTCGTAAACTTTCTAACAGGGCTTACCTCACAAACCCAAATAGCCTCGGAAGCCACATCGTCATCCCCGGCCAATACGCTACTAAAAGAGTAAGGGCCGTCAAAAAAGTTAAGAAGGGAATGATCTCGATCCATACATCATCGATTCCTATCCCCGCCAGTTTAGTCGTCACAAAAAGGGCGAGGGCAACCGGTGGCGTGATGAGCGCGATTTGAATCGCCATCACAAAAATCAGCCCAAAATGATGAGGCTCAACCCCATAAGAGGCCGCGATCGGAGCCAAGACCGGAACGAACATGATCATGATCGCGATGGCTTCGATGAAAAAACCTAAAAAAACCAAGAAGAGGATGACCAATGTGATAAAAAAGGTGGGATTGGTGGATACCGATTTCAGAAACTCTCCACATACCTGAGGAATCTGAGCGCTCGTTAAGAGCCATGCGCAGACTTTCGCTGTGGCCATGAGAATGAAGATCACCGAGCTGGTGATGGCTGTGTTCAGGATCGATGGGATGATGTTAGAAAATTTCAACTTTCGGGTAAAGATCGTTCCGACGATCAAAACATAGGCAACCGCAGCTGCCCCTGCCTCGGTGGGTGTAAAAACTCCGGTAAGAATCCCTCCGAGAATGATAATGATGACCGTCAAACCGAGCAGAGCCCCCTTGAGGCTCCTGAATACATTCATGAGATTGAACTTCTCATGACTCATCGGATAGTTTCTTCGCTTAGCCAGGACATAGGAAAGAGCCATCAACCCCACACCGACCAGCACTCCTGGAACGACCCCGGCTAAGAAAAGGGCAGCCACGGAAACCGTCCCCCCTTGCACGAAGGAATAGATGAGCATACCGACACTCGGCGGAATCAGCGGGCCCATGATTGACGCGGAGGCGGTCAAAACAGCAGAAAATTTCCGATCATATCCTTCCCTGACCATGCTCGGTATAAAAATTGATCCAATGGCGGCAGCGTCCCCAACGGCGGTTCCTGTCACGCCGGACAAAAACATCTCGGTGACAATGCTCACATGGGCCAAGCCCGCCCGGAGATGTCCAACCAGGGCTTTGGCCAGGTTCACGAGATTAGGGAGAATGCCGCTTCGCTCCGCAAGGTCTCCTGCCATGATGAAAAAAGGGATGGCCATCAGAGGAAAGGAGTCGATTCCTGAAAACATCAGCGTGGGAATGATCAACAACGATTCTCGCCCGGTGATGAGAAGGAAAGCAAGGGCGCCAATGCCCAAGCAGAAGGCCACCGGGACTCCGAGAAGGAGGGTCACAAAGAAGGCAATAAATAAATAGATCACAGAGGACTTTTCTCCTCTCCGGGGGCTGAGTAGGAATGCCTACCCAAAATCCCCTTAAGACTTTCCCATACCTTTGGTAAGAGGTTTAAAATCATGAAAAAACTTCCCACCGGAATGGCAAGGTAAAACCAGAAAATCGGTAATCCTAACGAAGGAATGATCTGATCCATCTGGAAATGAAGGGCGATGATACCCTCGATAATCAGAAAAACAAGGAAGGTGACGAGAAGCGCCTGCGCAATGAGATTGATCCACGCCCGCGTTCGTCCATAAAACCGATTGACCAAAATCCCAATGCTGATGTGTGAATCCTCTCGCAACGCCAAGCTGGAAGCCAGGAAAACGACCCAGACCATGAGGTACCGTGAAAATTCTTCGGTAATATAAAGAGATTTACCGAAAAGGTACCGGAGAAAGACCTCAACCGGTACGATGACCGTTATGACAGACAGGAAAAGAATGGTCAAAACTCGAATAGATTTGTTCAGGATGCGATAGAACATCCTTCCTCCCTAAATGGGCTGTGTCGTACTTAGCCATTTCCCCTTCGACAAGCCTGTCCTGAGCAAGCCGTTCCCCCTTCGAGAGCCCCAGGGCGAACGGTGAGTCGAAGGTCTCAGGTCGCCTCGACTTGCGACTGAGACGAACGGCTAAGTGATTGATTTTTAACATCCCACAACTCGTTCGTGGTGAGGCTCTCGAACCATGAACGAATTATGACACAACCTCGAAATGAGAAAGGGTAGGCTCCCTTCTCCGGGGAACCTACCCAAGTCGTGCGAATCACTTATTTATTGGCAGCAACAAAACGGTCGGTCAGTTCTTTTCCGTCTTTGCCAAACTCTTTGACTGCATCCGGATAGACATCAAGGGCGATCTTCCTGAACTTATTGAGCTCAGCCTCAGGGATCGCATTGACTTTCATTCCCGCCTTTTCGAGTTCCTTCAGATACTTCTGGTTGTCCTTATCATTCTCAACTCTCTGCCAAACCGTAGCCTTTCGTGCGGCTGCATTCACCGCAGACTGGAGGTCTTTGGGCAACTTCTCATAAAAGGTCTTGCTCATCACAAAGGCGCCCACCTCATTGACATGAGCCGTCAGGGAGTAGAACTTCTGAACCTCATAAAACTTAGCCGTGTAAGTCATGGAGGGCGGGTTTTCCTGGGAATCGACCACTCCTGTTCTCAAGGCTTCAAACAGTTCTGTCCAGTCAAGAGGGGTGGGAGCTGCGCCGATGGCCTTAAAGTAAGCAATATGAACGGGAGTGGGAAGGGTTCTGATCTTGAGCCCCTTCATGTCCTCCACTGCCATGATCGGCTTCCGGCTGTTGCTGACATGGCGGAATCCATTATCAAAATACCCAAGGTTATAAAAGTTAGCCGACAGCAATCGCTTATCGAGTTCCTTTCCGAGGGGACCATCAAGAACCTGGAAGAGCCTGGCCAGGTCCTTCCAGAGAAAAGGCAATACCGTAATCCCGAGCTCGGAAACGTTCCGTTGAATATGGGCCACTCCACCGAGAGAGGCTTCCAGGGTCCCCATCCTGACCATCTCCATCGCCTCTCGAACCTTTCCCAGGGCGCCTGCATGATGAACGTCTACGGCAATCTTCCCGCCAGATGCCTTTTCCAGTTCCTCTTTAAAAACAACGGCTGCCCTACCCCAGGAGTGATCCGAGGCTACGGGGTTTGCTACCCGAATCTTGTATTCGGCAGCATGAAGATTCATCGAAAAGACCAGAACGATTAAGGTGATGATTGAACCAATAAAAATAGCGCTTCTATTCCTCTTCTTCATAACGAAACCCTCCTTTGAGTCGATGTGCGAAGCTCGTTAGGTTCTTCTGCCTCAATCTTCCATCAAATTGTTTTTGGAAAACTGAGTGTCGCTTTCTCCCTCAAACCACCCCCTTTCAATTGGGACATATAACTATGCTTAGAAAAAGTTAGATGTTTGACAACGAGTCTTTCCAACTGGGATAGATCCCTATTTTCAATCGATTTCATCATCTGGCGATGCTCCAGGATCGACTGCTCGATTCGATGGGGGATTGACCAGGCGTTATATCGCACGATATGGGCTCTGGTGCGAAGGTAATCGATCACCTCATAAAGGTACCTATTGTGGCAGGCCTTAAAGATCATCCGGTGGAATTCGGAATCGGCTTCAATCATCTGCGGGGTTTGCTTCCGAAGATGTCTCTCCACCTCCTTCAACAAGATCTTTAAATGATTGACCTCTTTTCCTGTGATATGTTTGAGCACAAGGCGGGCAGCGATTTTTTCAAGTTCGATCCGTAGGAAATAGATCTCATCGATCTCCTCCATGGTCAGATCCGCCACCATCACGCCGCGGTAGGGGGTGGCTTTTACAATCCCTTTCGACTCGAGACTTTTCAGGACCTCGCGGATCACTGTCCGGCTCACCCCAAACCGGGAGATCAGATCCATCTCAATCAAGCGCTCTCTGGGTTTGATGTGGCCCGACAGGATATCGCTCTCGAGTTCTTTAACAATTCTCAGGGAATTAATGCTTGACATCTGATGATTAGTTATTTATCTAATATTTAAGGCGCACTAAGTTTTAATACAATTTTGTATACACTTTTACAAATATCTTGTCAACCCTTTTTTTTGGAGACCCTCTCATGACCGAATTTAAAAACCTTTTCAGTCCCTTTCAAATGAGTAACTTAAATTTAAAGAATCGGATCGTCATGCCACCCATGGCCACCCATTTTGCAGATGAGGATGGTTCTATCAATGAACGGCACATCGCCTACTATGTCGAGCGGGTAAGAGGCGGAGTGGGATATGTCACTTCTGAGCATACCGGCGTTCTGAAACAGGGGCGGGCCTTTCCCAACATGGCACTCATCGACAGGGATCAACAGATCGCTTCTTTTAAAAGATTAGTGGAGGCGATTCATCAGGCAGGGGGAAAGATCGTCATCCAGATCAATCATGCGGGCCGTCAAACCTCTGCCTCGTTCACAGGCTTTCCCATTGTTGCTCCCTCGGCCATCCCCTGCCCTGTCCGTAAGGAGATGCCTAATGAACTCGCATCGGAAGAGATTCAAGAAATTGTCGCTGCCTTTGGGGAGGCGGCACGCAGAGTGAAAGAGACAGGCGCTGACGGCGTAGAAATCCATATGGCCCATGGATACCTCCTCAATCAATTCCTGTCTCCCTTCTCCAACCATAGGACGGACGAATATGGAGGCGATCCTGAGCGGAGGATGCGGGCTCCCCTCGAAGTATTGAGGGCCGTAAGAAATCAGTTGGGCCCTGATTTTTTAATCTCCTGCCGTCTCAGTGCGGATGAATATGTAGACGGCGGACTGAAACTGGAGGACACCAAAGAAATTGCCATGGCGCTGGAAAAAAATGGGGCGAATGTCCTCCATATCTCAGCCTGCGTAGCAGCATCCGGATACTTAAATCATCCTCCCTATTATGCGGAGGAAGGTATATTCGCTCCCCTCGCCCAGGGAGTCAAATCTGTGGTTTCCATTCCTGTTATCGCCGTGGGTAGAATCCGAACCCCTGCATTGGCCGATAAAATATTGGAAGAAGGAAAGGCTGACCTCATCTCCATGGGAAGGGCATTGATCGCTGATCCGAACCTCCCGGCCAAAGCCCTTCATGGCAGGACCGATGAGATTACCCCTTGTATTTCATGCAACCGCTGTATCTTAAGCATTCGAAAGGGTGCCCTCCAATGTGCTGTCAACCCGGAGGCCGGTCATGAAGGGATTTTTAAACTTCAAAAGACCGATCGCCCCAAAAAGATCTGGATCATCGGGGGAGGTCCGGCAGGGATGAAGGCGGCCGAGATCGCTTCACAGCGGGGTCACCAGGTGACTCTCTACGAAAAGAATGAGACATTAGGAGGTCGGTTTCTCCTTGCTGCCATTCCACCCCACAAGCAGATTCTCAAAGATTTTATTGACTACCTGGAGCGCCAACTAAACCGGCTGCCGGTCAAAATGATGCTGGGCAAATCGTTTACCCTGACTTCATTGAAAAGAGGCAGACCGGATGTCCTCATCGTGGCCACGGGGGCCAGATCCTCAATCCCGCCGATAGATGGAATCCGTGAATCAAAGACGGTCTCCGTAGAGGATGCCCTTTCTGGTTCCATTGCCCTCGGGAAAAAAGTCCTCGTCGTCGGCGGCGGAGGCATTGGATCGGAGGTGGCGGATCGTCTTTCCGAAGACGGGAAAGAAGTGACATTGGTTGAGATGCAAGAAGGGATTGCCCTCGATCTGGTCGCTCATCTTCAGTATTTTTTGAATAAAAGATTGAGGGAAAAGGAGGTTCAGATCCTAACCAACACCAAAGCGACCCGTTTTGAAAAGGATGGATTGTGGGTAGAGGACCCGCAGGGCATCCGCAAGCTTGAAGGATTCGATTCCATGGTGATCTCTCTGGGATCCATATCCAATAATGAGCTGGTCGAATCCATTAAATCGAAAGTTCAGGAGGTTTACATCGTGGGTGACGCCTCAAAACCGAGGGAGGTGATGGAAGCAGTGCTTGAGGCAGAAGAGGTTGCCTTAAAAATTTAGCGGAGGTTCAACGAGACATTCTATTTTCTATCTATTCTTTTTAAAGAGGAGGAGGAATTATGAGACCGCGATTTTTTATTCTATGTTTGGTATTGGTCCTGGGATTAACATCGTTTGCATGGAGTGCTGAGAAGAAGGTGGTCCGGATCTGGCATACGGAGACAGAGCCCCAGTCCGTGAAAGCATTCCAGCAGATCATCGACGATTTTGAAAAACTACATCCGGACATCACCGTAAAACAGGAAGCTCTGGCCTGGGGTGATCTGGAGGCAAAGCTGACAGCCGCTCTCGCAGCAGGTTCTCCGCCTGATGCCTCCCATGGTCAGGCTGTGACCTGCGCATCTTTTTATGCAAAAGGCCTCTTACGGGATCAAGAGGATATCGCGGCTTCTATCGGCCGGGACAACATCTGGGAAGCTGTGCGAAGGCAATGCTTCCACGATGGGAAGTATTATGGAATCCCCCATTCGGCAGCTACCTCGCTTCTGATCTACCGGAAGGACATCTTTAAAGCAAAGGGGTTGAAACCGCCTGAGACATGGGATGACTTCATTAAAGTGGCCGAGGCGTTAATGGAGAAGGACAAGGACGGCAGGGTTACCCGTTATGGCCTGTCCCTCCCCGGCGTGGGCCTTTTCATCAATATTGCAGTCGGAGAATTGACCAAGGCCAATGGCGGACGACTCTTCGACCTTAAGACAGGCCGACCCACCTTTACCTCGAAAGAGGTCATCGAAGTCCTCAACTTCTACAAAAAACTGACTGCCACCGTCCTGCCACCCGGATGGTTGGGACATGGGTATCTGGACACCTTCGCCAACCTCGCAACTGGCAAGGCCGCCATCCTCTATCAGGGTTATGGTCGGGGCGCAGGCTACATTGAAAGATACACTCCCAAGGAGATGGCTAACACCGATCACTTTGGAGTACTGCTAAAACCCCATGGCCCATCCGGTAAGGATACAGCCGCACAGATCGATGCCGAACCCTGGATGATCTTTAAAAATGCAAAGTACCCTGAAGAGGCAGCGACGTTCCTTAAGTTTTTCTTCAAGGAGGAGAATTATATCAAGTACCTCCACACCGTGCCGATTCACCTCCTGCCGACTCTCAAATCTGTAAGAAACAACCCGGCCTACCAGGCTAATGATATGGTCCGAAGATGGAAAGAATGGCAAGACATGCAGTACCGCTACTTTGACACGGGTCAGGCCAAACCAACGTTGATCGTAGAGTGGGATGATCTGAAGCTCCCCTTCGGTCTCGAGATTCTTGGGTCTGGTATTGTTCCGGACATGGTGACCGATGCTGTTCGGGGAATGCCATCCGCACAGGCAGCTGCCAAAGCGCAGGCACGAGCCGAAGAGCTGATAACAAAGCTTGGTCATAAGCGGTGGTAATGAAGAAGTTTTGATAGGCTACAGGCCGGGTACATATTCGAATCGGATTTACAAAGCGAGTGTGTGCCCGGCCTGATCATTATGAAAAATTATCAGGCTGACATCTCAATACAACCTCCAGGTAAATCAAGGCAGCGTGAGCAATGGATGGGATACCTGACCATTTCTCCCGCCCTTTTTCTCATCCTGGCCCTTACCCTCTACCCGGTTGCCTACTCCATCTGGCTTAGCCTTCTGGAGAAACACTCCTTCTTTCCACAGGAACGCTTTATCGGCCTGGAGAACTATTTATACCTATGGACAGATGCAGAGTTCTGGTCGAGCCTCTGGCTTGGAGTAGTCTACTCTGCATGGACGATCCTCTTCCAGGTGATCTTAGGGGTAGTTGCTGCACTCATTCTAAACGAAACGTTCGTGGGACGGGGTTTGGTCCGCGCAATCGTCCTCTTTCCCTATATGATTCCAACGATCGTGGCAGTGATTCTATGGAAGTGGCTGCTCAACGACACTTATGGGGTCGTCAACTATTGGCTGTTTGCTTTTGGGATCGTCAGGGATCCGATCAGTTGGCTGGGGGCCGACCACATCATGCTTTCGGTCATCGTGATGAGCATCTGGCAATTCTTCCCTTTTGTCCTCCTGAGTATCCTGGCCCGGCTCCAGACCATTCCCCCTGAACTCTATGAAGCGGCAAAGGTGGATGGAGCTTCTGCCATCAGCCGCTTCATTCACATTACCCTGCCGCAGATTCGGGGCATCCTGTTCGTTGTGATCCTTCTCCGGTCCATCTGGATGTTCACCAAATTCGACACGGTCTGGCTGATGGGTGAGGGAGCAGGGGCTGGACGCTTCATCCGGACGCTGCCGGTCTATGCTTATATGCGAACATTGACATACTACCAGGCAGGGCTCGGGGCAGCCCTGGCTGTGATCATGTTTGCCATCCTCATCGTCTGCACGGTCTTCTACTTCAGACTATTCCGGGAGGAGGCAGACATCGGATGAATCGCTGGCGGTTCCAACGTCTCTCGAACCGTGGTCTTCTTTACATTGGGGCAGCACTGCTGGTCATCCAGGCAGCCTTTCCCTTCTTCTGGATGGTTTCAACCTCGTTTAAGCCCCCTGTGGAGGTCTTCGCTCAGCCTCCTACATTCATCCCCCATCACCCAACTGGGGAAAACTTCCACCGTCTCTTCACCGCCACCAACTTCTTGGCTTACTTCTGGAACAGCGTGAAGGTCTCTGGTCTGGCTGTCCTGCTGACCATGGTGGTCAGCGCTGCCGGAGCTTACAGCCTCACCCGCTATCAATACAGGGGAAGGGAAAAGATCGCCGGACTCATTCTATGCACTTATATGTTCGCCCCCATCATGGTCGTCATCCCCTTTTTCATTCTGGTAAAGAAGATGGGGATTGAGAATACCCACTTTGCTCTGGTACTGGCTTTCACGTCGTTCTGCCTCCCCTTCACGCTCTGGCTGATGCGGGCCTTCTTTAAAACAATTCCAGTACAATTGGAAGAGGCTGCTTTGGTGGATGGCGCTGGGCGCGTCCGTGCAGTGATCTATATCGTCTTGCCTCTGGCTTTGCCAGGAATCATTGCCACGTCCATCTTCACATTCATCCTGGCCTGGAATGATTACATCTTTACCCGAATTCTTATCACTGCGGACGAGCTAAAGACGCTACCGGTGGGAGTGCAGGATCTGTTCCATTCAGCGCTGATTGACTGGGGGCTGATCATGGCTGCCGGAATGATGATCACGATTCCGGCATTGCTTTTTTTGTAACGGTACAGCGGTACCTGATCCGTGGTTGGGGCGCCGGTGCCGTCAAAGGCTAATTGTAAATTGCAAAGTTAACATTGAAAAATTAACAATGTATTTTTATAGATAGTCCTTTACCAGTTCATTGTTAATTGCTAATTATGCAATGTCTATTTTGCACTGATTGTTAAGAAAGGAGAAACACAGACATGCGATTCAAGGATAAAACAGCTCTAATCACGGGTGGAGGAAGGGGGATCGGGCTCACTACTGCACTCTTCATGCTGGCCGAAGGGGCAAGAGTGGGAATTTTGGAAATCAATGAGGCCCATACCCAACACGCCCTTGAAACAGCCAGATCAAAAGGCTATGCACTTAAAGCCTTTGCTGGCGATGTTTCCAAGAAGGACCAGGTCGAGACTTTTACTGGAGCATTCGTCAAGGAGTTCGGGAAAATTGACATCCTAGTCAACAATGCTGGAGTGGTGATCTCGAAGCCTTTTTTGGAGAAGACTGCCGAAGAATGGATCAAGACCCTCGAGGTCAACTTGATCGGTGTCTTTCTCTGCTGCCAGGCAGCTGCGAAATATATGCTTCAGCAGAAATCAGGGAAGATCGTCAACATCTCTTCGATCCGTGGCATTGACCACTGCGGTCGGGAAGGAATCATGGACTACAGCGCGTCAAAAGCAGCCGTCATCAATTTGACGAAGACAATGGCAAAGGAGTTAGCCCCACACATCAACGTCAATACCGTCGCTCCGGGCCATACCCTAACCGAGATGACCAAACCCCTTCCGGATGAAGTAAAGAGAGTGATGATCGAAGGATCCTATCTTAAAAGAATGGCTCAACCCGAAGACATTGCTAAAGCCATTCTATTCCTCGCATCGGAGGATGCCGATTTTATCACCGGACAACTCCTGCTCGTGGACGGAGGTTTCAGTCTCAAATGAGAGAGAAGCGGTGGATTACATGGCAGCCTGCGTCATCACCCTGCTGCCGGTGCTCGGGGTCTTTTTTGCCTCCCGAACTCGGATCATCGAGGGCGTAGCCTTCACAGGCATGAAACACTGAGTTAACCGGCGCGCAGCTTTTTTGTCCGTGCGGTTGAGCGTCTTGATAGGCGTGTGGTTCTCTGTGCCACATCGATCAGCGAAAGGAGTGCCTGGTTCACAGCTTCTTCATTGGGGAATGCTTCAACCACCTCAGGCCTAAGAACAACGACATTCGATGACTTACGCAGGCGGCTCACGTACTTCCCCCGCACGAAACCTCGGGGAAAATCTGACAATTTATATTCTGCTCGTAATTCGTCTCTATTAGTCTGCTTAACCGTCTTCATATATTTTCCTTTCTCCTTTGCTCGCTAAACGAGCACTTATGATTCGAATCGTTTCATCTTCCTCAGTGTGGGCCACCACCAGCAACCGATCTCGGTCTGAGACTCCGAAAGTGACAAATCGATCTTCGGTAACCGAATGGTCTGGATCAGCGCCTGTCGCGGCCATGGGGTCATTCATGGCAGTTGCGGCTTCCTCGAACGAGACGCTGTGTTTCCGTAAGTTTAACTTTGCCTTCTTAGGGTCCCATTCGATTTTCATGTTTTATTATACCTTAATTCTAATATTCATGCCTAACGAAAAAAATGATGTAGCAGGTACTCACCCTAAAATCAAACAGAGATATTCACGATCTCATCAATCGGCTTGTTATGTCTTGTCTGGGTCGGTATTGTTAGACTTTGTCTGAATCGCTTTCAATCCCATACGAATAAACACCCTGCCACTTCTCAATGGGTATATCCCGAGGAGAACACCTCCAACGCTAGGAGCTGCATTGAGGTATGTAAACTGCCTTTCCCGAAACATCTCTAAATATGGTGGTGCATTCAAGTATACAAAGCACTCTGAGGCAGTTCGCAATAAATCAGGGATATAAACGACTAATAGATAAATCCCGAGCATCTTAACGAACAGAATGAATTTCCATTCCAAATCAGTCGCTTGCTCCGCTTTCTCTGGATAAGCAAACCCATAAAGACGGTTTCCACCTCTCAGGAGATAAATGCCTGAGACGATAAATAGAACAGGAATAATTCGGCCAACAAGTGAAGTAGCCATGTATATTCTGCCCATCTCGGGTCCCAACTTGGGCGGATATATGAATGTTGGGATAGCCGCGATTACGCCAACAATGCCTTGAAACAAACACCATATTCCAAAAAGCTTGCTACCGACAATGAAGTAATCTTTGGATTTCATTTTCCCCTTCTATATTTGCAGGCATAGCAAATATTGAACTGCAAGGTGTAATTTGTAAAAATCCTAACTATTCAACTAGTTTTTGTCAATAAAATTTCTAGAATGTGGTGAGTTTATCATATGGGAAATACCCATTGTCACCAATGGTTATTGCGATATTGTAAATACGATAAGGAATTGTTATGATTTGGCTAACATGGATACCTTCAAGATACTCGAAATGATTAGAAATACGGAGTCTCCTCTCAGAAGACAGCTTCTCATGGTTGGACTTATCACCAGGCTTCTTAAGGAGAAAGGTAAAAGAGGTCCAATCATCATCGGAGACTGCGCTCTATCCTATTATTCGAGGGAAGTCTATTTCACCACAGATATAGACTTAGCTTATGCCGAAAGGGGAACGCTGGATAGTGTGCTTAAAACCATCGGTTTCCAAGAAAAGGGTAGATACTGGATTCATGAAGGGTTGAAAATGGCCATTGAAGCGCCGGCTTCCAAACTCACTGAAGAAGAGGCCCCTGTGGAGATCGTTGAAGTTGGGGAGGGGCTCCAATGCACCATCATTGGGATAGAAGATCTCATCATTGACCGTATGAATGCCTGTAAACACTGGAAGTCGGAGATCGATTGCGAAATGGCGGAACTTTTAGTGAACCGTTATTACACGGACCTCGACTGGCCTTATCTTGAAAGGAAATCGGCTAAGTTAGAGAATGACATTTTATCGGAGCTTGGAGAGATTAAAAGTAGGGTTCAAAGATGAAGCAAAGAGTAAAGAAATATGAAGAGACATCGCCCGTGGAGTTCCTTCTGCTGAGGGAGAAACTCGGACTGAAGAGATACAGGAAAACGGCCAAGAGAGACGAAGAGAAAAGAATAGTTCTATTAGAACTCGGCTTAAAGAAGATAGAAGAGAAAGAAAAGGACGATTTTATCCCCTTAGGCTACAGAAGAAGAAAAGTCAATATCCTCTAAACGACCTCTTATCTGACAAATGCCGCCATCGGAAAACCTTCACGGACGAAAAGAAAACCTTCGGGGACCTAGTTGAAAATTAACACTTATTATCTTCGCTCAGTCTCATTTTTCTGACTTTATTGCGCAAATCCTTCCCGCATATATCCTTTTACAAGAAATCTATCTTATCCCTACTTACCAGTTCACGAGTCCCTTGCGGATGGCTTCTTGAAAAACCTTGGGATCTCTGTATGCCAACTCGATGACCGTTCCATTGGGCTCTCTCAGGAAAACCAACCGGATCCCAGGGGTGGGATCGAACGGCTCACCGAGAAAATCGGCTCCTTTAGCCTTAAGATCCTTATAGGCGGATTCGAAATCATCCGTTTTGATCCCAATATGATGGAAACCAAAGTGCTTCATCGGCTCCGCAGGATCTGACGCCGGCCCCATCTCCATGAGCTCAAGTATGCTGTCGCCAATGCGAAGGAAAATAATTCTCTTTGATGGGCCCGCCTCCCGCCTCAGCATGACCTCTGCGTCAAACATTTTTTGAAAATAATTGGTAGAAGCTTCAAGATTCTGGCATCGAATACTGACATGTTCAATGAAATAGGACATCGATGATCCTCCTTTACTGGGTATCTTAACTATGCCTAAAACTCAAGCTTTTGAAGATAGACCGTAGATTCAAGAACCTCAGGGTTGACAATAGTGTAGGGTCTTTTTCCCTTCAACATGGCGACGGCGTTCTTTGCGGCAACAACGGCCATCTGCTCGCGGGTGTCCTGGGTTGCGCTCCCGATATGGGGTAGCAACACCACATTCTCCAGTTCAGAGAGTCCCGGCGTAAGTTCCGGTTCATGCTCATAAACATCGAGGCCTGCACCAGCGATCCTCCCTTCCTTAAGAATTGAGACTAATGCCTTCTCATCGACGACCGGCCCCCTCGAGGTATTGATAAGAATCGCAGTGGGCTTCATTAAAGCAAGTTCCCTCTCACCGATGAGGTGATGGGTTTCCTTTGTTAAAGGGCAGTGGAGAGTCACAAAATCGCTCTCCTTAAGAAGATCATGCAGTTCTCTGTATTCCACTCCCCTTTTTTTCTCAATCTCTTTCTTCATCAGCGGGTCATAGGCAATCACCTTCATTTTAAACCCTCGACTCCTCCTCATCACAGCCTGACCTATTCTGCCAAAACCGATAATACCCAAAATCTTCGGTCGATTTGAGCCTCCGGGCCCTATGTCCTGCCCCATAAAACTTTTTCCTCCAGTCTCCTTCCATTCACCTGATAGGGTATAATGGTGTGCCTGAGGAACCTTTCTCGCTGTGGCCATGAGCAATGCCCAGCCGAGGTCAGCTGTCGTCTCTGTCAGAACTCCAGGAGTGTTTGTCACCGGGATGCCGAGCTGGGTGGCAGTGGCGACATCGATATTGTTATATCCCACTCCGAAATTGGCAATCCCGAGCAGGTTCGGATTGGACTCGATCACCTCTTTCGGAACAGGTTGTGTCCCCCTTGGTAATAGGACATCTGCCTGACGGACTGCCTCAATCAATTCCTCAAAGGTCGGCGGCTCCCCTTTGGGGCCATGGAAGTAGCGGACCTCTACCTTCGATTTTTTAAAAACCTCTCTTCCTCTTTCGGGCATTGCCCAGGGGACCAGAATCTTCCGTGTCATAGCAACTCCTTTCTATTTGAAACTCATCCGAGTATTGGTGAATCGCCTCTTCGTTAAACGCTTTCTTGTATCCTCTTAATAACTCCTCCTCTTTAATAACCCCACCCAGCCTCCCCTTATAACTCCCCCTTCCCCCTCTTATCTTAAGAGGGGGAAGATGGATGGGGGCGTTAGATTGGGAGGTGTGGAGGGGTTAATAAAAAACCTTCCATACAAAAGTTAAATGTTAATCGATCAAAAGTATTCCAATGCCTTCTGGATGCTTCTCAAATGGGAATTTGATCGACATCCCGATATTCTTAAGCGTTTTCTTTACATTCACTCCCAGAGCATGTTCAGGATATCTTGCCATGGTGGGATGAGTGCAGGTGGCTTCGATATTGCACTTTGCACAGAGAGCACATGCGCCAGCAGTGAATGATATGGCCAATGTGTAACCCCGATTAAAGGCCGCTTTCTCCAGGTCGAGCATGGCCGCAAGGATGCGCTTCTTATCGCTACCCCATCCATTCCAGAAATCCTTCGTCCTCTCTTTAAGGTCCGGCGGGGTTTCGGGTGAATATTGATTCTTATGAAGGCTTCTGCCAACATCCTCCACAGCCTCAGCCTCACCAGGAAACTTAGTAATCAGGATTTTTCTATATTCCTTCAGCATCTTTCTGAATTCATCAGGGGTAGGAGCAAATGGAGGGCAAACAAACTTCTTGCCGTATGAGTCGCATCCCGTCCGACATTTGAGCAGCACACGATCTTCAACCACCATTTTATCCGGATTGAATAGTTTGGCCTCTACAGCTCCAAGCCTCTTTGCCTCTTCCAAGAGAAAGTCAAACTCTTTAGTTTTTGTTTTCCGTCTTGGTTTTGCCATGATCATCCTCCTTCTTTCATCAACTCACTCACTTGTTGCGGGGAGGCCAGGTGGGCCTTGGAGACAGATACCGTTCTTTGAGACCTTCAATGGAGAAGGGTTTAGATTTACAGTAATTGATGACCGGCCGCTCCCAATCCTCGACGAGCTGGGCGGCCTGGGAAACATCCCTCGCAATCTCGTGAGGGATAGAAAGGACCCCATGTTGATCTCCGAAGATCAGATCCCCGGGCTTCACTGTCAATCCACCGACTTTTATCGGAATGCCTACTTCCACCAGATGCACATAGGCGTGAGAAACCGATACGCAACTCGAAAAGAAATGGAATCCGGCTTTCCTCACCTCTTCCAGGTCTCGTACCGAACCATCGGTCACTGCCCCAACACACCCAAGGGCCTTGTGAATACTTGCATTCACCTCACCCCAGAAGGAGCCGATCACTGGTCGGTCCAGATCATGAATGACAGCGATCCTGGGCTCCGGTATCTTCAGTATCTCTTCCCACCAGACTGGCGGCTCGATCCGGCGGCCTGCCGGAGATTCCGCGCTGATCACTGCGGTGACCGCATAGCCGATCATGTTTCCCAGCTCAGGAAAGGCACATTTGATCTCTGGTAACATGAACCCTTCGTTTCGGGGCTGGATATTGAATAACTCGATGGCATTAGCAATGGAACAGGTTGACCAGCCGCTGATGGTTTTCAGCTCTTCTTGGTTGAGATATTGTGGCATTGCCTCCCCTCCTGAGTTCAAGTTTTAAATACTTTTTCTCCTAATCACTAACACAAAAATAGTTGAAATTTCCCGGGCCTGTCATCCTGAACCTTGTGCTGAATTCATTTCAGTATTGTTTCAGGATCTGGAGTTTGAGTTAAAGCGAGATGCCGAATCAAGTTCGGCATGACAACTTTTTGTTCTTTAAATATTAGAGGGAAATTTTAAAGTATCATGGGTCAGTATCTAACACAAATCACCAAAATAAATCAAAGTAAAGGGAGACTACAAATTTTCAAAAAGGACTTGACATAGACAATGAATGTCGCTACTATATTACGGAACATCGTTCCATATTACGAAACGGTTATGGTAATTCCTCAGGAATCAAAACCCAACAATCTCGTCCAGACCATCGAGCGCGTCTCTCTGATTCTCGATATTTTAGGGCAGAATCCTCATGGGATTAGCATCCGGGACCTCTCCGCAAAAGTGAGCCTTCCGAAGGGAACGACACATCGCCTCCTCTCTTCTCTATCTTTCCTCGGATATGTCCGGCAGGATTCGAAGACGAGAAACTATCTCCTCGGGTTCAAATTGGTGGAGCTCGGAAACCTCCTTCTGGGTCAGCTCGATCTCCGCAAGGAAGCCGAACCTTTTTTAAAGGAGCTGGCTGAAAGGACGAAAGAGACCGTCCACATGGTCGTGCTTGACCGAAATGAGATCGTCTACATCGATAAGGTGGAAGGCGATCACAATCCAAGCGGCCTGAGGATGGCTTCGCGAATCGGGCTCCGGAATCCAGCCCATAGCAGCGCCGTGGGCAAGGTTCTCCTCTCCCTCTTTTCTGATGAAGCACTGAATCATTTTTTAGGAAAGATCAAATTAACTAAAAGAACGGAAAATACCGTCACGGACCCAGCCCTGTTGAAAGAACACCTGAAGGTGGTCAGGCATCAGGGCTATGCCATCGATGACGAAGAGAATGAGAAGGGTGTTCGATGTGTAGGCGCGCCTATCTATAACGAGGCGGGAAATGCAGTGGCCGCTGTCAGTATCTCTGGACCGGCTTTTCGGGTTACAAAAAAGTTGGTTCAGGAAATATTTAAAAAGGAGGTGATGGAAACAGCGTTGAAGATCTCCCAGCGATTGGGTTATCGGGAAAGGAGTTGAAGAGGTTGGAGTTTAACGGTATGTCATGCTTAGAATGGAAAGACCTTACCATTAAAGCCTTAAAAGAGAAAGGGGCTGAATTTCTCTTATGAAAAAGGAGATATCAATTTATCTGTTACCAGCAGGATTTTTTCTTTTCATCATGCTCCTTTGGGAGATGTTTGTAAGCGTGTTTTCAATCCCCCTGTATCTATTGCCCGCTCCTTCAGATGTATTGATTTTTTTCGTTAAAAGGGGACACATACTTTCAGTACATATCGGAGTTACACTCTTTGAAGTTCTTGCGGGGTTCTCTCTTGGAGCCGTTGTCGGAATATCCCTTGCCATTACAGTTGTATACAGTAAATTTGTTGAAAGAGCAATATTCCCTCTTGGAGAGGTTAATAAAATGATTGAAAGAAAGCCCCAGTTATATTATTTCTATTGGCGTTAAAAGATTAAGGAATATCATCGAAAGGGGGTGGTGAACCCGGAAAGATGCCAGTGTTCAAACCATTGAGTCATTTGTTTTAAACCAAAACTAAAGGAGGAAATTATGCGATCAAGAAAAATCTTATTGGTTATTTTATGTTTGACAGCGACTATTTTATGGGCCGTCGGGGCCAACGGTCAGGATATCAAGCTACCAGCGGGAAAGAAATTCACGATCGGTTGGAGCAATGCCTCACTAGGAAATCCATGGAGAATCGCCATGGTGGACATGGTGAAAGAAGAGGCAAAGAAATATCCCAGCGTTAATCTTCTGATCACCAACGCTGAGGACAAGGCAGCGAAACAGATTTCAGATTCTGAAGACCTTTTAGCAAAGGGAGTTGATCTTCTCATGCTCAGCCCAACCACGCTTCACGGGGTCAATCCTGTAGTGGATAAGGCGGTCGAGAAGAAAGTCCCTCTGGTCGTGGTCCAGCGGGAGACCTCCAATAAGAACTATACCGCTTTAGTCTGGAATGATGACGTTGCCCTCGGAACAAGTGCCTTCGTTGAAATGGCCCGGATTTTAGGGATGGAAGGCAAGGTGGCTGTGATCGAAGGCATTGCAGGAGCTTCGTCAAGCCTGGGACGGACCCAAGGGATCAAGAGTGCTGCGGCCAACTACCCGAACATCAAGCTTGTCGCTCTGCAGCCAGGCGATTACCAGGAGGCCAAAGCGATCACTGCTATGGAAAACATCATCCAGGCCAACCCTGATCTGAACGGGCTGATCTCCCATTCGGGAACGATGGCAAGAGGCGCGTTAAAGGCTTTGAAGAATGCCGGAAAAGCAGGAAAGGTCATCGTCGTTTCAATCGGCAGTGAAAATCATGTCCTAAAGGAGATTAAGAGAGGAAACATGCATTCCACGGTCATGGAGCCCACCCGGGTTGGCGTCGAGGGGTTCCGTGTCGGTCTTCGCCTACTGGCCGGAGAAAAACTCCCCAAGCTCAACCCAACCTATGCTCCGGTTGTGAATTCGTACAATATCGATCAATGGGTCAAGATGGACGGGCCCGATGATACCTGGGTCTGGTAAGATTCATGGACGAAAGTATAGATGTCGGAAAGGGGAGAGAGAGCAATCTTCCCCTCCTCCAGATGGCCAAGATTACGAAACGATTTCCGGGGGTGATGGCCCTCGATCGGGTCGATTTCGAGGTCCATGCCGGAGAGGTGGTTGGTTTGGTCGGGGAAAATGGGGCGGGGAAAACGACCTTGCTGGAAATCCTCAATCCTCATCCTGCCCCAACGGGTTTTTTTACACAAGATGAAGGAGAAATATTCCTCCATGGAAAAAGGATAAGGCCAAAACGACCTATCGATGCTCATCGGTTGGGCATCGCCATCATCCATCAAACTCCAAACCTGATTCCGAGCCTCACGGTAGCTGAAAATATCTTCCTGGGCAGAGAACCACGAACACGTACGGGCCTGATTGATGACAGGCAAATGAAATCAGAAGCTCAAAAACTCTTAAGATCAATCCAGTCTCCCATCTCTCCTGGACTTCGAGTCGCAGAGCTGGGAGCAGCCCAGCAACAGATCGTTGAACTGGCAAAGGCACTTTCGGTGAACGCCCGGTTGATTGTCATTGATGAATTGACCTCTGCCCTTTCCGAGCATGAGGTCATTCATATCTTCGAGGTCATCCGGGATCTTAAAACCCGGGGCCTTGGAATCGTCTTTGTTTCCCACCGCCTGGAGGAGATTTTTCAAATCGCAGACCGGATTGTGGTGTTAAGAGACGGGAAACGTGTGGGTGGAGGGTCGGTTAGCCAATTGACGATGGAACAGGTCGTTCAGTGGATGGTGGGCCGACAAATTGATTGGACCCGGTCCTCATCTCAGAAGAGGGAGCATCCTCTTTTGGAGGTTCAAAACCTTTCCGGGTCTGGAATAAAAGAAGCTAACTTCACTTTGCATCAGGGAGAGATCTTAGGTATCACAGGGCTGGTGGGAGCCGGACGGACAAGACTCGCTGATTTGCTGTTCGGAGCTCGGGAGGTAATCGACGGAAAAATAATGATTGATGGGTTACCGGTCAAAATTGATAATCCGCGTGATGCGATCAGCGCCCAAATAGGTTATGTCCCCGAAGACCGCCATGCCCGAGGACTCGTCCTCTCCATGACGATCACTGAAAACATCGCTCTTCCCCAGATGGACCGGTTTCAGCGATGGATAGGATTGGATGAAAAAAGTGAAGGCCAATTGGCTTCTCGATTTCTCAGACAGTTGCAAATCGCTACCCCCGGCCTAAGCCAGAAGGTCATAGCCCTAAGCGGAGGAAATCAACAAAAGGTCTTGTTGGCCAGGTGGCTGGCGCTCAAACCTAAAATTCTAATTCTGGATGAACCGACCAAAGGGGTCGATGTAGGCACTAAATCAGAGATTCACCGGTTGATGAAAGATCTGGCAAAAGAAGGAATGGGGATCCTGATGATCTCCTCGGAACTGCCGGAAATCTTTCAATTGAGTCATCGAATTCTCGTCATGGCAGAGGGCCGGATTGTTGCGGATCTGCCGGTTGAACAAGCCAATCCGGAAAAGGTGATGCTGCTTGCAGCCACCGGCTCTGCCGGCCAAGGAGGCAGTCATGGATCGTAAAGAATGTTTCGAACGTGTCCTTAAACTTGAGCCTGATCGGACAGCGCTCCTCATCATCGATATGCAGAAGGGGTTCATGGATCGAGGCGAAGCGATGGAAGTACCCCCTGCCTGGAATTTAGTCCCTGTCATCAAAGATCTTGCGAGCTTTTGCAGAAAGAAGAAGATACCCGTGATCTTTACGGAGTATATTTATTCTGAAAAAGTTCCGATTCTGCTTGGCCAGCTTCACCCTGAACATCTGAGGGCAGCACCGGGAGCGCCGAAAGGCTTTGGGATACCCTCCAGTTGCTGCCTGGAAGGGGAAGAGAATGTGAATACGATCCCCGACCTTCAGCCTCAACCTGGAGAGCTTGTTGTGAAAAAGAACTGGTATAACGCCTTTAATCAAACCGCACTTGACGGAGCCCTGAGGGCACAGAATATTAAATCGCTGATTGTTACGGGGATCATGACGGACATCTGCGTCTTTGCCACGATCATCGGCGCTTTCGACCGGGAATACAAGATGGTCGTTGTGGAGGATGCAGTGGCAACCCTTTGGCCCGCCATTCAATCGGCTACCCTGGATATTATTCAGCGAGCTTATGCACGGGTCATTAAATCGAAGGAGGTGAAAGATGAGATTGAGCTTTGGGGAAAGCGGTGAGAAAGAGATAGGCAGGATTCCGAAGTTTCATCTCACCAGCCAGGGTATCGCTATCTTCATCGGATTTGCGGGCCTCTTTTGTGCGGCAGCCATCCTTTCCCCGACCTTCCTGAAGCCAACCAACCTCTTCAACCTGGCCCGGCAGGCTGGTCCGTTGGCCATTGTGAGTGTGGGGCAGACCTTCGCCATCTTGGCGGGAGGCATAGACCTGTCTGTGGGATCCATCATCAGCCTAACCAGTTGCATCTTATGCACCATGATGATGCGAGGTGATGCCTGGACCCTTCCGAGCATCCTGGTTGCTCTCTTGATGGGGTCCCTCATCGGCCTGATCAACGGGCTTATAGTGACCCTGCGGAGAATCCCTCCGTTTGTAGTGACCCTCGGTATGATGACCATTGTCCAGGGGGTCGCCCTGATTTACACCGGAGGTTATCCCACGGGTCGTGTCAGTCCAGTCATCCAATTCATAGGGGCAGGCAGGTTTGGTCCCTTCCCAATTCTAACGCTCCTTGCCCTACTTGTTGTTTTGATCTCCCTATTTATCCTTCGAAAGACCACCTTCGGACGATATACCTATGCAATCGGTGCCAATGAAAACGCCGCCTATCTTTCGGGCATTAAGACTCTTTCTCAAAAACTGGGGGTTTATACGCTATGCGGGTTCATGGCCGCCGTGGCTGGCATCAGCCTCGCTGCAAGGCTGACGGTTGGAGACCCTTTTGTGGGACAAGGGTTTGAGCTCGATTCCATCGCTGCAGTCGTGATGGGAGGAACCTCTCTCTCGGGAGGAATAGGAGGACTTGGAGGAACCGTGCTCGGTGTCCTCATCATCTCCACCATCAATAACCTGCTCAACCTTCTCAATGTTTCAGGGTTCTATCAACATGTGGTGAAAGGCATTGTCATCATCATCTCGATCACCCTGTATAAAGGGCGATCTTAGTGAAGCGGGGAATGGTTAAACCGTTCCCTACAAGTTTGACATAATTATGGGGGGTAAAAATGATCGAGCGCCATGCGACCTTCAATGTTATTCCTGGAAAAGAAAAAGATTTTGAAACACTCTTTAAAGAAGATTATAGTGCGGCTATGTCAAGGCAGCCCGGCTTTGTCTCCGTGACTCTAATCAAGGAACATGAAAAGGAGGCCATCTACCAGATGGTGATCCGGTTCCAATCCCTTGAGACAGCGGCTGCCTGGAGGGATTCTGCTGATCATAAGGCCCTCTCTCCAAAAATCAAAGCCCTTTACAGCGAAAGCAGTGTCCAGGTCTATGAGGTGATTGGACAGAAATAGATTGTCAGTATCACTTTAACGTTTTGAGGTTGGCAAACTACTTAATTCTGCAAACGTAGGATTCAGGCGAGTATCAGGTGACCAGGACATCAGGAGGCAGGGGACCCGGAAATCAGGAGACCAGGCGAGGGCTTCTTTTTCAGCCTGATGTTCTAATATCCTGATGTCCACTTCCTGATATCCTGGTATTCTGATAACCGTTTCAAAGGGCTAAACTAATACGATTGTCACTATTGTTTGAACGATTTTGACATGAGCAATTCGAATATGATAAATTTAGTCAGAATTTAAAAATTGAAAGGAGGAAATAAGTTTATGAGGCGGAAAAGTTTGGTCATTGCATTGGTGTTAACAGGGGTTTTCATTTTCTGGGGCTTTGCCCATGCTCAGGAATGGAAACCGAATAAGCCCATTCGAATCATTGTGCCCTGGGGAGCGGGTGGATCTACTGATCAGGCGGTTCGGTCCATCGTCGGTGATCTTGAAGATGCACTGGGTCAGAAGGTTGTCGTTGTAAACCAGCCCGGAGGGGGCGGAGCCATTGGAACGAAGAGTGTGATCGACTCACCCTGTGATGGGTATACCTGGGCATCAGGCGCGGTGAAAGACCTGGGCACCTATATCATTACCGGAACGGTGACCACAAAAGTCCAGGATTGGAACGTCTATCTCAACAGCGCCAACGCCACTCTGGTCTCTGTCACTCCAGGGGCGCCCATCAAGGACTTCGCTGAATTTCTCGATATCATGAAGAAGGATCCCAAAAAGATATCCGTTGCCATCGCCGGCATCCCATCAGCCGGTCACTCGGCCATCGAGGCGGTCAAGCGTGTCAATGGCGGTGACTACAAACTGGTCAGTTACGATGGCGGAGCTCCTGCTGTCATTGCCACTGTCTCAGGTGAAACAATGGCAACAACCCAGCTTCTCAGCGAACAGATCGAAATGATCCGCGGCAAAAAGCTTCGCCCTCTGGCAGCTCTCGCTCCCGAGGACTTATCCATCGAGGGTTACGGTACTGTCCCAACCGCCACCAAGTGGCTTCCCAAGGTTGCCGCTGATCCCATCTATTTTGGCATCTGGGTGCCCAAATGCGCCCCGAAGGAAGTGGTGGAAACCATGAATAAGGTTTGGCGTGAAAAGGTTGCAAACTCCAAAGCCTTGCAAGAGTTTGCAAGGCTTCGGGGCCAGATCGTAGCCCCTTACTATGGAGAGGAAGCTTTTAAAAAGGCTTGGCCAACCATTGTGAATGCAGCTTGGGGACTCTATGATGGGGGAAAGGCTAAAGTGAAGCCGGATGAAGTTGGAATGCCACGGCAATAAAAAAGAGCATTTAAACAGGGGCGGGTTTCGAAAGGAACCCGCCCTCTCTCTTTTTTTAAAGGATGCGAGGTCAGGTAATGGCAATGGCAAGAGCGGACTTTTTCACAGGAATTGCTCTGATACTTCTCAGTCTCTATGTCATCATTGAGTCTTGGCGGATGCCGCGACTCGAACATCTCAAGGTGCATCCTTTAAGCGTGCCGGGGGTTGTGACGGCTTTTGTCGGGATGGTACTTCTCCTCTTTGGGATAATCCTTGTCATCCGATCCATCAGACGTGGAGGCCATCGTTTGAAGATTAACCATGAGGGTTTCCGTCGCCTGTTCAACCATTCCGGCAATCAGCGTCTCCTCTTAACAGCCATACTAACCATGGGCTATTCCATCTTTCTCATAGGAACCCTGCCCTACTGGTTAGCCACAGGCCTTTTTATATTGGTGTTCATTCTTCTTTTTGAATGGGAACGAGGTTTGAATGGTGTTCAAAGGAGGAGAGGCCTCATCTCGGCTGTCCTCATTGCAATCCTTTCCTCCGCAGCCATCACATTGGTCTTCGAACGTCTCTTCCTCGTATCACTTCCATGATGTTTGGGATAAGAGTATGACCGTACTGATAGATAATTTAGCGAGATTTCTCAGTGCCATTGCGGGATTCATTACACCCCTGGCGATCTTCCATATAGCCTGGTCAACGCTTCTCGGCATCATCATCGGAGCACTCCCCGGTCTCACGGCCACCATGGGAATCGCCCTGATCACCACATTGACTTACAAACTGTCGGCAGACCTTGCTATCCTGGTTCTCATATGCGTTTATGTAGGCGCCATCTATGGGGGGAGTCGGACAGCGATTCTCATCAATATCCCAGGAACGCCTGCCAATGCCGCCACAACATTGGATGGCTTTCCACTGGCCATGCAAGGGCTGGCCGGCCGGGCCATGGGAGTGGCTACATCAGGCTCAGTGCTCGGCAGTTTTATCGGAATGTTCTTTCTGGCTACGATTGCACCTATTCTGGGAAATTATGCATTAAAATTTCAGTCCTACGAGTTCTTCTGGCTGGCCATCTTTGGAATTGTCATCTCAGGTCACCTCACCGCCCTGGAAGATCCGATCAAGGGCTGGATTGCGGGTTTCTTAGGTCTTTTGGTGGCCATGGTAGGCCAGGAAGGAATCCACGCCTACGAACGTTTCACTTACGGAACAACAGAACTCTTGGGAGGGTTTGCCCTCATCCCGGCCATGGTAGGCGCATTCGGCTTTGCCGAAGTTTTGACTGTGATGCAAAATCCTCCGGCGAAGATGGCAGATGCTCCCAGAGATAGTGTCTTTCCAAAAATTTTGGATGTGCTTCGCTACTGGCGTACAATCATTCGTAGCGGCCTCATCGGAACTCTGATCGGCATCATCCCTGGCGTCGGAGAGGACATCGGAGCATGGGTCTCCTATGCGGCGGCTCGAAGGAAGAGTAAGGAGAAAGAGAAGTTTGGAAAGGGTTCGATTGAAGGCCTGATGGCGGCTGAGACAGGTAATAATTCTGTCGTGCCTGGCGCCATCATCCCTGCGCTCACCCTCGCCATCCCAGGCTCAGCCCCTGCTGCGGTTCTGCTAGCCGCCATGTTCATTCATGGCCTCCGGCCCGGCCCCCTGATCATGGTCGAATCGCCCCAGTTCGTCTACCAGGTGGTGGCAATGGTCTTCTTTGCCACACTCGCGATCTTAATCTATGGGGTGGGACTCTCCAAACTGCTCCTCAAGGTATTGGCGATCCCCAAAACCCGTCTCATGCCAGTGGTCTTTGTCCTCTGTGCCATCGGCTCGTATGCCATTACCAGCAGGCTCTTCGACATCTATGTGATGATCGGGTTTGGTGTTGTCGGTTACATCCTCCGGCAGATGAAGTATCCTATGGCTCCGCTGGTGCTCGGGATCATCCTCGGCGATCTCATGGATAAAAATCTGCGCCGCGGTCTGGTTCTGACCGATGGAGATCTGACCCCATTCTTCACCCGTCCTATCTGCCTGGTGTTGTGGTTGATTACCTTCTCATCGATCATCCTCAGCATCGATCCGTTGAGGCATGCTCTGCAGAAGGCATTTCATAAGGTCTGGTCAGGATCTCGAAGACTCTTCTCTTACCGTTAGGCTGATTGGAAGAATGAGGAAATTTTTAAAATTAAAATACGGAAAGGCTGAATGAAAATTGTAAAACTGGATGACGTCGAAGGGATGACCTTCCCCGCAGGAAGAACGACCCGGGTGTTGACAGGCCCGAATCAATTGCCCGTAAAAAGTTTTACCTCAGGTTATGTCGTCATTCAGCCAAACGGAAGAATCCCTCTCCACGCACACTCCAATGAGGAGATTTACATTCTTCTCAAGGGAGTCGGCAAAATGAGGGTTGGTTCCAAAGAAAAAATCGTTGAGGCCGTCAGCGCGGTCTTTATCGAACCCAATGCAGAACACCTTCTCCAGAATACAGGGGATGATGAAATGATCATGATTTTTATTTTTTCTCCGGCAGGGATGGCCAATCACTGGTCCGAAGAGATGGCTGGAAAATTAGCGTAGGGCTGAGGGGTAAATGAATGGAAGCCAAAACCGTTGTTCTTGAAAATTTCAATCAACCTCTGGTCATTAAGACCTTTCCCATTCCGGCATTGAAGGGGGGCGAAGTTCTCGTCAAAGTTGAAGCCGCAGGCATCTGCGGCTCGGATGTCCATATGTGGGAAGGAAGGGATCCCCGGACCCGACTTCCCATGATTCTCGGCCACGAAGGAGTCGGG